>NZ_JAYGHE010000032.1:0-12792 GCF_034931145.1 Nostoc sp. UHCC 0252
TCCGTTATTGTTTCTCTTGGTTCATAGTCAGCGATCGCACAGTATTCTTTCCTTCTATATTTTCTCAGAAATGGTAAATCCTCCAAAACTGGATGCTCCCTCTGTGCCTCTGTGTCTCTGTGTGAGCTAAAAACAAATATTTTTGGTGTTCAAAACCTTGAAAAGCCTTTTGCTGAGTCGCCAAATATCGAGAAATTGAATTAGTTCCCATCAGCGACATATCCCGATTACGTTGCCAAAGATAATTGAGTTTTTCAACATACACCTGATAAGATTTCATCGCCTCCTGATGAGTTGAAAAACTGCGCTGTAATCCTTCAGACTCTTGGGTAAAACAACGCCGCATCATTTCTTTAGCATCCATGTCACTCATCTCAAAAATTGGCGATCGCAACACCCGATAAATATTGTGATACAACGCCGGATCATACCAAAATATTCCGTTAATCGCAGCAGAAAAATGAAAATGATCGCGCTGACATCCCAGCAATCCTAAATTAGCAACCAGTTGCTCATAAGCAGTCGGGGGCTTAAGGCAAGTGATAACATCGTGAGATATAATTGTCGAACTATTGAAGTGAAAACTTTCATCCATGAAGTGATAATAGGAGACTTTAGCAGGAATTGGAGCAGCTTCAGGATGGGGATGTTTTTGATAATAATTGCTGAGTTTGTGCTGTACTAACTTGCCGTTTAGTGTCCGCACTCCCCGGACAGTGAAATACTGACAAGCCAAAAAAGCATTATTCGCAGAAATCAGCCCAAAGTATTGAAGTTGAATTTTTTTCCACCAAGTTTTTAGAGCATTGGTGTCAGCATAAACCATCGTTTCTGTAAAGGGGCCGCGCATGGGGTAGGTAAAGATAAGTTCCCCAAATAGCGCCTGTTCAACCTGTTTGGCAATTGTGCGGAAGGCATTAATGTGCGATCGCTCTTGGGCGGATTCCAAGTCTAATGTATCGCAGATTAAGCGAAAATCCTCTTGGGCGTAAAGTCCGGCTGCACTGGTTTGATTGAAAAAGATAGTTGCAATTTCCGCAGAAACAATTTGTGAGTAGTAAGCTACCCAGTAAAGTTGGTTCAAAATTATACGTTGATGTTGGCTGGACTGTTCCCATAAAGGTGTACCATATAGCAGGGAAAATTCCTCTGGGTTCCAATACTCGTTTTGGCAATCCTCATAGCGAAAATTGGTGACAGCTTCATCCATTAAAGCAGTATGATCTTGCTGTTTGTTGCGGGTGTGGTTAATTTGTAATTTGCGATGAATAGTTTTTTCCATATCCGTTTTTATTTCACGCAGAGATAAGATTGATATTTATTACACACATTGATGGGCGGGGAGTGGTTCAAAGGCTCCGCGTTCTTCTAAATTTTGCAGAATAGACTGGGCTGATTTTCCCCCCATGAGCGATCGCAATATTTGTAATCGGGTTCCACTGTGAGTCTCTGTATCCAGTTCTTCTAAAATTTGGATTTTTTGCGATCGCGTCAGATGTCCTTTCACTTGTTCAATTGCTGCGAGTAAACTTTGTGGCCCCACCTGTACCATAAATAAAAACTGTGCCAATACATCAAGAATTGTTGTTTGACTGAATGCTGAAACAGTAATTTGATTAAACAAGGTGGTTCCCGTGGCGTGATGGCGGGATTCAGATTGTAAAAAACTAGAAAAAAGTTCTGCTAAAACTGGATAGCGGCATTCCCTTGCTAAACGCCGATAATGGCTTAAACCCCATCCTTCTAAAACCACTTGCAGCACAAACAACAAAACTGTTTTATCTTCACTTTCAACCACTTCTGATAGTAAGCGCAAAAACGGATCAACCGTATTAGTTACTTCCATTGCTGGTAAAAAATGGCTAATTTGGTGAAGGTGGGTAGCTTCATCAGCCGTAAACAATCCATAAAGCATTCGTTCTTCAACTGTTTCGGCTAACAGTACCATTTTTGCCATGTAGCCAACGCCTGCTTTCTCAATGAAATATGATTCTTCTAACAGGCTGCGGTTAGCAAGTTCTAGAATAGTAGATTGTTCATTAATATTAGATTGTTGAAAAATTTTGACTTGATGTAAATTGAAAAATTCAGCATCCCAATAATTTAATTGTGGGTAATTAGCATAATTATTCTTATTAGGTAATGCTGCTGTTAATATCCGTCGCAAACTGTTATCAGAATCTGTGTGTGGTAAGTCAAACCCAACAATGTTATATTTATCCATTTTTTCTGTTCAATTAAAGTGAATTCAGGGTTATACCAATTCTCCATGAGCTTGCACTTAATAATTACTCCTTCTCTCTTGGCGTATTTGGCGCACTTGGCGGTTCGTTTAATAATTATCTAAATCTTCATAGCGAATTAGTATTAGGTATTGATAAGGTTTGAATATCTGGATAATTAACATTTTCCCACTTTCCCCAGCTTAAAGCTTTTTGTTGATTAACGTGCTGAATAAATTCCAGAATAGATTGATCTGCTTTAGTAGGAGTCTTTAAATCAAACTGAATTGTTTGAAATACCTGCGTATCCCCTTTTGCAAAGTAATTACCAACCTGCTGGGTTAACCATAACAAACCACGATTTAAAACCCATCCCCAAAATCCAGGCCGCTTGGGAGTCACAAGAATTGTTTGCCCTTCAGTTTTACCACCTTCAATCATTCGCAGTGTAAATATAATGTAGAAGTGCAGGAAATCCGGCCCTAGCGTCACAGTGCCAGTACTGCCATACCAGTAACACATACTATAAGTAACTTCATTACGATATAGAGGACGAATCAGGCGAATTAACCAAGAATCATCCCCTCCTCGTGTAGTGTTGCTGAAGGTAATAGCGTTAGGGTTGAGGTTTTGAGAATCAAATATAATCTCTAAAGGCAAATTGTGTACTGTATTGAAGTGGTGAGCATCAATCGCATTAATTAGTAAGACATTGGGATGGCAGTTTTTGACAAATCGAGTCCCCAATATATAATCACAATCTGCCTGTTCTAATTCTGGTACAAAAGGCAGCAAGCTTGGCTTTTCTTCCCCCGCCCAAACCCAAATCATGCCGTATTTCTCTGCCGTGTGCCAAGTTTTAATACACACAGGTAGCGGTTTTCCGAGAGAAGGAACATCTACACAAATTCCGTGACTGTCATACTTCCAATTATGAAAAAAGCAGCGAATTCCATCACCTTCTACCTTACCTTCTGCTAAATGAGCGCCCATGTGTGGACAATAAGCATCTATAGCTACTACCTGATCACTAACTCCCCGATAAATTGCCAGATTTTTACCTAGCAAAGTTATAGCTTTTACCTTGCCAATTTTTAATTTTTTTGATGCTAATGTCCAGTACCATCCCTCTATAAATTGTGTCGGGTTGTTAAAGTTTGATTGTGGCTTTGTAGATACCATAAAAATTAAATGAGAACACAATCTTGCACAAATTGTAACGATGATTCTGACTCCCACATCCGTTTTCCAGCACGAGTGAGATTGTCATAGTTAATTTCAGTTAAACAAACTAATTCATCCCCTAATCGATAGCCGGGGTTTATTTCTTCAAAAAATTGGATATGGGGGTTAGTCTGTCTTCCTGTGGGGATTTCAATTAACCCTTCAGAGAGAATTTGAGGATGCGGGAAATTGACGATGCCAGTTGCTTCTTGGTATAAACTACCATAGTATTCGCGTGCTAAACTCACCATCAGATTTGTTACATCGGCAGGTGTTGTAACATCATAACGCGGGTAGAAATCTTGCCAAAAAGTAGGGAGAAAACGATAAGTGCGAAAACCAGAGCAAATTAGCAGCCAGTAAAGTTTATTTTCTGCATAGTGTTGACGCAGAAAATTGATAGCGGCAATCCAACTACGTGGTAGTGTTGTACTCGACCAAGCACTAGGATCAACGATAGTATCGCCGGAATATACGACACTAATTTTTTCTCCCAAAAAAGTTGTTTGGCATAACATGAGAGTTGAAAATCCTTTGAGTGCGTTGGATGTTTCATCTCTCAACAACAAAACCCAGTTTTTGCGCTCTAGATCCATTTGAAATCCATCCCAGGTTATACCTTGGAAGTGATTTTGCAGTAACGCATACATGGCGATGCGATCGCTCGATTGCAACTTTTGAACAGGAATCAGCAAACTCTTCATTACTCGGAAATTACCTAAAATCTATTGGTTAGATGTATTTATTTAAAACTTTATCGACCAATTTGGTAAATTTACGGTGTAATGTGACAGATTACAAAATGGTTATCTAGGCTACAATCTCATATTCACATCTTGCAACTTCTCAATAAGGGTTGGTAGGCATTTCCTATTCTACAAAGAATTAAAAAACCCAAGATTACCAAAGTTCTTGTTAAGTTACGTTGTACTTAACCCAATGTACTATTCTACACCCCTATTTTTTGACCATCGAGACGGTTTTAGCTGATTTACATACCCCATATATTCAGCTAATGGCTTATCAATACTAAGGAGCAACTTCGGATTAAAGCGAATATTGTCGTAAATCTTACCATCTTCATCCCTAAGCATATAGTAAGCCAAGCGAGTACAGAATAGCAAAAACTGACTTAGCAAATATCCCACAAGACCTTTACGTTTTTCAGTTACATAAATCGGTTGAATTCGCGTTCTTCCAGGTGCAATTGGAGTATAAGCATATATCATAAACAGTGGCGGAAAAAGCCTAACATCTTTCATCATTGTTAACAAACCAATGCAACCATGAGCATAACGCATTGAATACTGATATGTAGAACCAAGAAACCTTTGACCTAACTTTTCTCTCCAAGTAGTTTGAGGGAATTGTCCCCGCATTGAAAAGTCTATTTGTGTGCCTAATTCGTTGCGATGTAGAGATAGATCCATTTTGATATCTAAATGATGAATTGTTTTTAAATGTTGAGCATCAATCCCATTCATCATACAAATATGATGATGACAACTTCTTTCAAATGCAATATCAGATTGTGCAACAATTTCTTTCCCTTTCAATTCATCAAAATCAGCCACTCCCTCTGGTGCTTTCGCGTCTGGATAAATCCAGATAAATCCATACTTTTCCTCTGTTGCATAAGCTTGTAATTTAGCTTGAGTAGGAATTTCTGATTGACAGGGAATATTTTGACAAATTCCTGTTTCATCAAATGCCCAATGATGAAATGCACAACGAATCCAATTACCATCAACCTTCCCAATTCCTAAATCTGTACCCAAATGAGGACAATAAGCATCTAAAGCCCGTACTTGTCCATCTTCACCTCTAAAAATGGCAATTTTTTGACCGCATACTTCTACAGATTTTGCTGTTTTTTTAGGGATTTCATGACTAGGACAGGCAATATACCAACCCTGAGCAATTACATTCCAATTATTGAATATTTGCATAATTGTTTGATAGATAATTATTTAATATTTCTTGTCGTTGGCGAATATCATCTTGATATTTACCCGTCAAAATTCTAAATAACATTTTACCTAAACAATAAGAAGCACGCCAAGAAAATACAGCATCTTGTAAATCAATATGGCTACGCTCAAATAAAAAATGTCCGGTTAATCCCAATAATTGAGTTAACGGTAAGCCCAAGAGCAACCAAAAGTTTTGCAATTTCCAAGTATAAAAGAGTAAACTGTAAAAAAATAATATTCCCAGAATGTGTAGAGTAATATTAATTGGATGTTGATGTTTAAGAATAAAAATATCCCAATAGTCTGTAAAAGGATGATCTGTAATTTGATTATTAATTCGATTTCTCAAACTTTGTCGAAGATTATAATTCATATCAAAACCTTACCAATTTTCACCTCGCTGCATCACCAATTTTACTCAAATATACTTTAATAGTCATTATCAGCTACACAAATACCTTTACATTTAATACCATTCGTAGCAGTGCGCTGACAATGAGAACATAGAACCTTCTCTTTTTCTGTTTCCTTATTTATGTTTATACTAGTGCTTTCGTCTAACTTGTCTTTGTCAGTCTGAAGTTTGACATTCATAAAAATAGAGGAATTTTTCACGGTTTAATATTTCGTTGCTTTTTTCTGACCGTTATTAAGCAGAGGTTTGCACTGAATCATAAGGCTGGATCAGAATCTCAGCCGGAATACCTAACTCTTGATTTAACTTCCGAATCATCTCCAAGGTCAAGGAGCATTTACGAGATAGTATCTCAGATACCCTAGCTCGACTACCAAGACATAATTCCAAATCACGACGAGACCAGCCACGGGTATCCATGTAGTATTGAATTGCTTCGATCGGATCGGGTTTTTCAATAGGAAAATGTGCCTTTTCGTAAGCTTCTACTAAGGTACTCAGGACATCTAATCGATCGCATTCAGGTGTATTAGGGACGGCATCAAACAGCAACTCAATTTCTCGAAGAGCTTCCTGATAGTCAGCTTGGGTTTTAATTGGACGTAATTCCATACATCAACCTCTATTTAGATAGTTTCTGCATCTATCTTGTCATACTCTATATGAGTGCCAATAAACCGGATAAAAACAATACCGATATCATAACGAATTGCGACAATGAGCCGATAAGTATTGCCTTTGATGTTGAATACGACACGGTTGTTAGCAATAATACTGGCATTACCATGAGCGGCTTTAACATCAACTGGACTCTGCCAATCAGCGTGAGACGCTTCATAGTACCAAGTCTTTAGTGCTTCTTCAGCATCTGCATGAGATTCCCAGAAATTTCGCAGGGTGCTGCGGGATAAAATACGCATAGCATTTATGATAGTTTGACCCCACTTTGGGATCAAGAGTCTCTTGAAGAGATACTAACTTTTATCCCAAATTAAGCCTAACATTCCTAATCAGCGATCGCACTTTTTACCAAATTTAAAACTATTGGTTATTTTCCAATAATTGTGCTGCACCGTAAAACGGTTCTCCTTCAAAATTTAAGCACTCCAACTTTTTCAAAAGTAAATCCTTCAAATCCAAGTGATTATGTTCGACAAGAACACATCGTAAATCATAACCATCCATCAAAATGATTGATTTATCGTAATTCTGCTTTAGTAATGGACATACATTTTTTGACCAACCATTAATTGACAGAAACAAGCCTAATGTCTGCTTACCTGATCGACTAATTTTACCATAAAGGCTATCAAGTTGCCGGATATCTGTTAAACTTTGAGTCCATTTGCATTCAACTAAGTAGTACCAGCTTTCAAGCTTAAATGCACCGTCTATTTGTTCACCACCTTCATTCCTCTTAAAGCTCTTTTGAGTTGGGATCTCATAAAGAGAAAAAATACGTTCTAGTAAATCTTCAAGCAAGAATCCTCGTTTCTTTTTATCTTCCGTATTTGTTAAACCTGCAAACTTATCGAATTCTGACAATAGCTTAGAGAGAAGCAAAGAAAATTCCTCTTTCTTTAAATAATCTTCATCACATTTTCTTGCAATACCTTCTTTTAATCTTTCAGCAACTTTTTGACATTCGTCAAACAAGTTTTTATTTTCATAACTAACAATTTGATGAGCTATTAAGTTCTTCGTACTCCAATATTCTAATAACTTTTCTAGTAACTGTCCTACTATAAAGTTAGGTTCTTCTTTCCAAAGTTTTCTTAATCGATTTGCTTTTGAGCCACTTTGATAATTATATTTTTCATCATATATATCGATGTTCAAGCTTTCTAAGATAAATTCCTGAAAGGTTCTGTTTGAAAAATCTAGTACATAACCACCACCCATTTCGAGCAGCTTTTCTAACTTAAGTTTTTCAATACTTGTTAAATCTGACATTTTGTATCGAATCTAAAAGTAAACATGAAAGTTATTTCTTTGTCTATGCTTTGTTTTTGCTGACATACCTCGAAAAAGTGTTTGTCGGGTAAGTTTTGATTAGGCTTTTTTCTTGCTCAATTGAACTATAACCTAATTATCGAACCAGAACTAAGATTTTTAGCATAATGCTAAACTCTTAAACTTATCTTTGCGCCTCAGCGTGAGATACTTCAACAAGGAAACAAAACCGTTCCCAACTTTTCACGCCCCAAGCGATCGCTCACCTTCCCCCGACAAACAACCCGAACCCCATTAATATAAACCCCTTGCACAATCTCATCCGAGCCACGCTTAACTATCCGAAGTTCACCATCTAAAACGGGATCTGATATCTGCACTTGCGGACTAATTGGCTGATTTAAAGCATTGGGATCGAGTAAAACTATATCCGCTTTTGCACCAACTTTGAGAACTCCCGTATCCAGACGAAACCAACCAGCAGGTTCTCCAGTAACGCGGCAAATCGCAGCTTCAGGTGAAAGGAACTTCGTTGCAACTGCTTGTTTGAGCAAAGACAAAGCTCCATCATAGTAGCCCAGGTTACGCACGTGAGCGCCAGCATCGGTAAAACCAGGCAAAATATGCGGATGCTGCATCATCGCTAAACGGGGTTTTAGGCGATCGTTCGCTCCTGTCGCCACCCAGCGTAAATCTGTATCGTATTTTTGTAATGCGTAGATAAATAAATCCACTGGTTCTTGTTGCTTTTGACGAGCAATTTCCGCAAAACTTAACCCTTGCCAACTTGTTTCGGGACAGTGAATAACTTCCATCAAATCTAACTGACGATGGAATGATTTACGCCGTTTACTGAGCCATTCTTGACGAAACTGACGACGAAATATTTCCGATGCCCATAGTTGTTGCCTTTCCTCTCGTGACTGACAGCCATTGAGTTGTGCGCCTGTGGAGAATTCTTCAAATAAGGGAGTCACAGATCCATCAGAGTAAATGGTGAAGGGTTCGGTTAAGGTTTGAAAGCGGACATTACCATTGAGAAGCCGATTCCAAATAAAAAGTAGGGGAGAAAATATTCGCCATAGTTTGCGATCGTGTACTGCATCTAAAGCAGATAGAACTGTTAGCCGCAGTGGTTTTTGTCCAATCCCTGAACCCATCCGCAGAATATCTACAAAGGAAGCGAGTCTTTGTAAATTGGGTGTGACTTGAAAAACGCGATCGCACCGCCGACACAAATCCGCCAACATTGCATATTCATTAAATTTCGCGTGTTGAGAGGGAATTGTGCAACCTTGCCATTCTCCACTCATCCGATGCCAGGGAAACATATCAATAGAAATGCCAATAAAGCCAGCGTCTATTGCATCTCTGGCTATGCGCTCCATAAGATTTAGTTCAAATTTTGTTGGCTGAACGGTTAAACTACGTTCTAATCCCATCACATGAGCGCGTAAGGCACTGTGTCCAAACATTGGGGCAACATTGGGGCCAAGGGGTAATTGTTGTAAATGCTGTAAATATTCTGCTGGTGTCTGCCAGGAAACCGACTTTTGTAGCCATTTTGCAATCAGTCGATGGGAAAGTGTCTCTACCCTCTGAAAAATATCAGCCAGGATTTGGGGTTCTGCGATCGCAACAGACAAGCTACAGTTACCAATAACCACGCTAGTAACACCATGACGAACTGATTCGCTCAATCCTGGTGCAATTTCTAACTCTAAATCGTAATGAGTATGAATGTCGATGAATCCAGGTGTCACCCATAACCCAGAAGCATCAACCACTTCACGCGCTGGGGTAGTTAAGGAGGGTGCAAGGGTGACAATGCATCCGTTTTGAATGCCGATATCTCCGCGAACAGGTGGAGAGCCTAAGCCATCGAAAATTAACCCGTTTTGAATCAGCAAATCTAACATGATTCTCTATTTTGATAATTTCAGCTAATTTCATTGGTTTCTTGATGAAACCGAAAATAAATTTTATATTTATTATGTTTTTTGGATTTTGTTTTTTTAAATTCAAACAAATTAGATATTTTGATTATTTCCAGAATATTCTTAAAACCATAATCATTAGGTTTTATTTCTGGGTACTCTGTTTTTAGCCTTTGTTCACAAATAGATAAAAAAATCCATCCATCTTGATTTGCTATCTCTGCTCCAATACGACTCAATGCCCGAACTATTTTAGTATTTTGCCATAATTTATTTTTTTCTGCTTGCGGGTTAAATGTAAAATCATCATTTCTATTAAAATTATTTTTTATCTGGTAATCGAAACGTTCATCAAGATTATTGAGAACTTCTATTTCAAGAGAACCGCCCGCTCTTGCCAAGGATTCATTCAAGAGTGAAGACAAACTATTTTGATACTTGTTCATGTCACCTATATTATCGACATTTTCGTACAATAAAGTATGTACAGAAATGAAAATCGGATCAAAAATATCATTTATATCTTTTATTGTTTTTCTATATTCCCCTAAAAACTGTATTCCTCGATCTATACCTTCTTCTGTATTCAGATTAAACCCTGGTAATTTTACAAGGTGGTGAATAACAGTATTTCTATCATTTACAAATTTATTAACTAAAAATTCTGCATTATCATTTAATAAAAATTTCTTTTCCTTTAAATAGTTGAAAATAAACCCTAGTGTTCTTTTTTCTAAAATTTTCTCTCTCGCCAAAAAATCTTCTTTGGTAATTTCAGGCAATGCATCGTCAATATTAGGATGAATAAATTTACTAAGCTTTTTCAGCTTATATTCAATTGCTTGACCTTCATAAACACTTACTCCAATTAACATAAAGTATTTTTTCTGCTTTTCTATCAGATTATCTGATTCTTCAACCATAATTTTTTCCACCACGATGTTCAGTTTTCATCCAGCGCGATCGCACTAATTTATATTGCTATTCTGCAACGCCTGTAAATATGTCTGTGGGTACAACTATTCATCAATAAAGAAGGGTTTTTTATTTTCAGTATAAATAGCACCTTTTTCCAGAATATTTAAGGGTTATTTAGTTTGCGAATAGACACAGGTATTGAAGCTTGTTACATTGAAAACTCTCCAGAAAAATTTTAATGAAAATTATAAACAAAAGCATGACTAAAGTCACAGTTAAAGCATACACAAGATCAAAAATAGTTGTTAAATTAGTAATGTTTTGCAGTAATTGCATAGTTAAAAGGTTCGATTGATATCGGGGCTTGTAACTAAATTTTGTTAATCTTTCAGCAATGTCATTTTTTTATGTGTAGATTAATTGGCTACCTTGGTAATTCCATCCGATTAGATGAGTTGCTGTATAAACCGGAGCATTCGCTTTACAAACAAAGTTACAGTCCTTTGGAATTAAAATCAGGAGTAGTTTGTGCAGACGGAGTGGGTGTAGGTTGGTACGATGAAGTGGGTAAACCCTTCATTTACCGAAACACAATCCCGCTTTGGAACGATTCAAACCTGGAAGAATTGAGCAACTATGTACAATCTAGTTGTACTGTAGGCTATGCCCGATTAGCTGGGACAGGTGAATCGCTCGACATTAGCAACTGTCAGCCATTTCGCAGTGGAAAACTGTTGTTTGTGCATAATGGCGAAATCTCAAACTTTGAACAGACTCTTTATAGACCAATACGTGAAAGCCTGTCTGATTCCACATACGGTCTGATTAAAGGTATGACTGACTCAGAACACATCTTCGCCCTGCTAGTGCAAATGTGGCAGTCTTCTCCAAACATGACTTTGTTTGATGCCTTACGTGCGACACTTGAAAAATTGACAGAGTTGGCATCAGAACACAAGACTAGCTTTAGTGCCAATGTGATTGTCAGTGACGGTCAAGCAGTTGCAGCAGTTCGCTATGCTTACCGTACACAAGCTCCTACTCTTTATTGGTCAAGTGATTCTCTCAAGCACCCAAGCCAAATTATTGTTGCCTCTGAGCCTTTATCTAACGAAAATTGGACTGCTTTTGATGAGCAAAGTATGCTATTTTTTGAAGCCAAGTCATTGCAGCCAACAATTAGCCCGTTGGAGAGATTTGCTCCCATTGGGGTTTAAATAATGGGACTTAAATAAACAACGCCCAAAAAATAACCTCAAATCTATATCTATCAGGTTGCCCGAACTGCTGGTGGGTGGTGGAATGTGAGAATGCGACTAAGTGTCGAAGCGATCGCAAAAGTTTGTTGATGTATCATAGAACTCACTGCTTTGATTCCGCTCATTCTCATCGGTTATCCCCAGTTAGTTCTTGGGGCAACTTCAATCATTGCGGCAAAATGTTTTTACCATTGCTACATAAGCTCTAGACAAAATTTTTCTATAAAAATTACAATTCTCTCTAAAGTTAGAGATACATTCTATGCTACGGTAGAAGTTTTTTTGATTCTACATCAGTATGCTAATTGAAAAACAAATTCTTCAGATAATATTGTTAACAAATAAATAGTCTTGGAAAAAAATATGGCTGACAGAAAAAAAGGTAATAGTAATAAAAGTAATTTGGTTCAGCATACAGAAGGAAGCAACACTGATATAGATTCATCATCTAATGAAACCAAATCGGCAACTAAAACAATTAACATAGATGGTCAGCGTCCAGTTGATGCAAGTGACATTGAGATTAAAGAAACAATTAATATAGATGGTCAGCGTCCAATTGTGAAAGCTGAAAATCATTCCGATCAAACAATTAATATAGATGGTCAGCGCCCGATTGATAAGAGCGCTTTTGAAGATCATGATATGTTAAACGTAGATGGCAAACGTCCAATTGACCCTAGTGATTTAGAGGTTGAGGCTATTCTTGACATAGATGGGCAACGACCAATTGCTAAGAGTAATTTTCAAGTTCAAGATACTCTAGATGTAGATGGTAGCCGCCCAATAGTTTCAGATAATATTGTTGATTCGGAAATACCAACAGACTATGTAGACTAAAATCACTACGTAGCTTGACACTTTCCCTTAGAGTACTCCAAGTAAAAAAAC
>NZ_JAYGHE010000032.1:12860-22030 GCF_034931145.1 Nostoc sp. UHCC 0252
TCATTTATTTTTTGGAACACTCTTAGAATATGCGGTTTTTGTGATTGATTGTTATTTTATTTGTTGTCAGAATTTATGTAAACATTTTGACCACGATGCTCAGTCTTTACCCACTGCGATCGCTCCTGCACACACATCTTTAAAGTAGTTACAATCATCACAGGAATCCAATGCACCATGTATAATGAGCCTTGAATTGTTGCCCAAAGCAAAGACCATCCTCGTAAACTTTGAAATTGGTAAAGTCCAGCAATAAAAGCAATTGTCAGAATGATGCTGAGTAGTGTTTGCAAGGGAAACAGAACGGGATGATGGCTATAAAATATTGTCCAAAGTAAATCTGGTATTAATCCAATTGGCAGAATAAATTGTAATAGAAAAAACAATAGTAAATCAACTTCTTTCGCCCAACCTAAAGTCAGAATTTGAGGAAAATAATCTAGATAACGCTGATAACCACCTTCAGCCCAACGACAGCGTTGATACCAAAGTTTTTCCCAAGTAGTTACACCTTCTTCTTGAATTGATGGAACTGTCACAAACTCAATTTCCGTACCTGCTAAATAGAGTTTGAAGCAAAGATCCAAATCATCGGTGACAGTGTTCTCATTCCAACCTTGACACTTTTCTAACAATTCCCGACGAACTAACATCCCATTCCCGCGCAGCTCAGACATTCCACCGATCGCAATGCGATGGGTTTGCAAAAAGCTATCACAGCACATTTCCATCTGCTGACAACGGGTTAAGAAATTGGTATTAGCGTTAGAAATCGCTTTTCGCACTTGCACCGCACCGATCGCTTGCTTCTGAAACAGAGGTACTGTTTGTTGGAGAAAATTGGCTCTTAATTGAGCATCCGCATCGCAGACTAGAATAATTTCCCCTTGGGTAAAGGGAAACACCGCATTCAATGCCCCTGATTTACCACCTTTTGATTCCCGTCGATGAACTTGCAAAGCTGGAAATTGAGTTTGTAATTCCCTCAAAACTTGGGGGGTTTCATCAGTACTACCGTCATCAACGACCCAGATATCTAGGCGATCGCTGGGATAATTCAATTGGCATAGGCTGTAAACTAGATTAGCCAAGACTAAACTTTCATTTTTAGCCGGAACTAAAATCGAGACTGGCGGTAAATAAATCTCACTTTCCATCACCGTCGCCTCTGGTTTTGCTAACAGCATCCGTAATGTTTGCACAGTCAGGATTGCCGTTAATCCCAGCATCAACCATTGTGTTTCTGGTAGCCAGTGCAGCAAACTCACGCCACCCCAAACCACTAAAACTACTATGGTTGCTTTGAGACGGCGATGAAAGATAGTATTTTTACTGGGTTGATAAGTGCTTCTTCCCACTTTATTTGTTATGTCCTTTCGGTTTCTGGCTTAATCGTGCGACGTAATAATAGCATTGTCACTACTCCCACCAGGAAACCGCCTACCCCTGCTGCAATTGCTAGAATCCGCCCCAATTGTTGAGCAGAATTCAACACTGGGTTATTCAGCAAATTGGAGGAGAAATGCAGCGATTGAATCGTCCATTTGTCTTGGAGTTTTTGCAGCACGGCTGTCCATCGTAACGCCATATCAGCCGCGTTACCATCTTTGAAAGAAAAAGATGCGATCGCTTCTCCAGAGGAAACATCTATATCGGGAGTGAGAAATGTTCTAAGAGTATCTCCCGTTAGTTGCATTTTGATATCTTTGATAGAACTGGAAAACTGTTGATTCCAGTACTTTTCAAATTCAGGAACTGTCTTGAAAGTCTGATTATCAACTGTTGTGATTGTGAAGTTTGGGTGCAAATAAGGCTGTATTTTGGAAAAATCACGAGTGTTTAAGGCTTGCAGAGCAATATCCCGCGTGCGAATAATTGCATTTATCTCTTGTGGGTTGACATCTGCTAGAGCATATTGGGGTAGATTCCAAATTACCAACACTAACAAAACACTCCAAAGTAGCTGAGTGCATTTGTATATGCTTGCCAATCTCTGTTTCATCATATAAAAAAGCTTTAGATTGGGTAACGCTTACCGAGAATTTTTTAATGTTATATCATGTCTGACTTTTCACGGCATCTAGAAAACCTCACTTCTATTTCTCTCCTAAAAGGCTACGGTGTACACACAAGTTTTGCCGCAACCATATCTTTATTAATAAATCTCACACTGCGTTTCTATCCCGCCTCGGAATGAATTCCAAGTCTCATAGCTAAAGTCCACTCAAGTGGACTAAATCGCAACCTACTATTCTAGGACTTATGCATTGACAAGAAATACCAAATATGGAGCAAGCTTAAAAACCATATCTTTCGTAAGGGCACGGGCAGTGCCGTGCCCCTACACCTTGCAATATAATCTCGTACCGCATCTGAATAGGAAGCGCTATAGTTAATATATTTAATAAAATATTATTATTTATGAAGCCTTGAGATTTTAATTTATCCTTACTAAGTAACAACTTATTTCCTTAAGAAGGATGTCAAAATTCCACCTGAATATCAAAATTATACTTATTATACAAAAATAACGTTAAGTTAAATGTGACATGCCACACGTATTACTTGTAGATGATGAAGCACCCTTGCGGGATAGCCTCACCTATACACTACAGAAAGAAGGTTACACGGTAACTACAGCCGCCGATGGACATAGTGCAATCAAACAATTTCACAAGCAAGTACCAGATGTAATTTTGCTGGACTTGATGTTACCAGAAGTTGACGGTATGGAAGTTTGCTGGCGGATTCGGGCATTTTCCAATGTACCTATTGTCATGCTCACAGCTAAAGATGAGGATATTGATAAAATTTGGGGTTTGGAAGCAGGTGCAGATGATTATGTTACTAAGCCCTTCAACACCCGCGAATTACTGGCACGCATCAAAGCGGTTTTACGTCGTCGTTCTGGGGAGCAGCCTGCATGAGAGGCTGGATGTCTGGGATTAAATTCAATTCAATTTATGCCAAGCTGTTAAGCACATACCTGATGCTGACAGCTTTTGGTACGTCATTAATGGCAGGTTATATCCTGTGGTCATTCAATGATTACTTTATGCGATCGCGACAAGCAGATTTGGATAACTTGACGAGTGCATTAAGTGAAAGTGTTGCAGATGCACTAGAAGAAAATGATATTAAACAAGTAAAGGTACTGGTACAACGGTATGGCGCACCACAAACTATAACCCTACGTGTTTTTAATCAACAAGGCAGTTTATTAGCCACTTCTGACCCAAAATTAGATAGTCAAGTTAAAGATTGGTCTCAGGTTCCGGGAATAGGGGAAGCTCTACGAAACCGCGTAAAGCAAGGAATTGCCAAAGGCGTTTTATCAAACAGCGATCGCCTCTATATTACTAAACCTATTGAGCGTAACGGTCGGTCGTTGGGCATAATCCGAATGTCTATGACTTTGGGGCAGCTTCAGCGACAGTTTGCTAGAGTAATTTGGAGTATTTTGGGAACCCTAGCAATAACGATTCTGCTGTGTGCGTTAATTAGCAGTCGGTTTGCTCGCAGTCTCTCAAAACCGATTGAAATTATGCAGAATTTTGCTATTCGCTTGGGTGGCGGTCATTTTGGTGATAAGCTGACGATCCATGAGAACAATGAGTTAGATCAATTGGCAGCAGAACTCAACCGGATGAGTGAACGGTTAGCTTCCTTAGACCAAGAGCGACGGGTATTTTTAGCCAGTGTTTCCCATGAATTACGTACCCCTATCAGTAACGTTCAGGTAACAGTAGATGCACTCAAAGCAGGAGCATCTGAAGAACCAGAGTTACGCGATCGCTTTTTTCAAACTATCGAAAGCGAAATCAAACGTTTATCACGATTGATTCATGACTTGCTGGATTTAGGACGTTTGGAAGCAGGAGTTGCTGAACTAGAAAAGCAAGCTATTTCGCTGGATGGATTGATTAACCGTGCTGTTAATGCATTAGAACCGCGAATGCGAACTCTGGGAATTTCTACACAGGTGAACGTGGGAAACCTAATTATCCAGGGCGATCCAGAGCGGCTATTACAAGCGATTCTCAATTTATTAGATAATGCGATTAAGCACTCACCAGCCAATTCTCAAGTATCTATTTCTGGAGACAGTCAAGGTAAACAAGCTATTATTCAAATTCAAGACCAAGGAAAAGGGATAAAAAAGGGTGATTTACCCCGAATCTTTGAGCAATTTTATACAACAGATCCCGCACGAAAAGGTAGTGGCAATGGTCTAGGATTAGCGATCGCCAAGCGGATTATTGAAGCCCATCAAGGCAGTATTATCGCTAGCAGCACACCAAATCAAGGTGCAACTTTTACTATATATTTGCCAATAATAGCAGTTGTGCGATCGCGTCTTCCCAGTGAAGGTTAATGAAGCAGGGGGCTGGGGGCAGATGGTAGAACTAATAAATTTTTTTCTCATCTCCAGAATAGTTATGGAGACTTTTGGTAAAAACTATAGCATTAAGTGAAACGGTAGAATGCGCCCAAATAACTCAACCTGATTGTCGCCAATCTGTCGGTGTTTCTATATAATCAGGTAGGCGAGTGGTGCGATCGCCAAGTGCCTTTCTAATCTGATGCAACTCTAAGTTTTTAGCCCCTGTTAAAATTGTCCCTTCCAGTTTGACATCACTAAGGTCAGCTTCTAAAAAGTTAGCTCCCATCAGGTTTGCCTGACTCAAGTTAGCTTGATAAAAGGTCGCCCGATGCAGGTTAGCTCCAATTAGGTTTGCCTGATGCAGGTCAGCTTCCGTTAAACTGGCTTCTGAGAGATTGGCAAAATAAACTTCTGTTTGGTGAAGTTTGGCTGCATTCAAGTTAGCCCCTGAAAGGTTGGCTCCATTTAGGTTAGCCCCTGAAAGGTTAGCACCAATCAAACCCGTTAGATTTAGGTTCGCTTTACCTAGTTTTGCACCTTGTAAGTTAGCTAAAAACAGCTTTGCCCCAGAAAGGTTGGCGACTTTCAAAGTCGCTTGTTGCAAGTTAGCTTTATAGAGGTTTGCTCCTTGGAGATTCGCTACACGCAGACTTGCTCCTGAGAGGTTGGCTGAACGCAGGTTAGCCCCAGAGAGATTAGCACGGTTGAGATTAGCCCAACATAAATTAGCTCCACAGAGGCTAGCTTTTAGTAATTTGGTTTCATAAAGAATAGACCTAATGAGTTTAGCGCTGTTCAGGTCAGCCTCACTCAAGTCGGCTCCGCGCAAGTCAGCCCCACTTAAGTCAGAACCACGTAAATCGGCTTGTTGCAGATTAACTCCTAGCAAGTCTGCTCGTCTGATATCAATATGACGTAAATCAAGTTTCTGATCTTTTGGGTCTTCGAGTAAATTACGTCTGCCGATGACAGTTAGGGCTGCTTGAATATCGGTGCGGATTATTGGCAATTCTTCATAGAGGTTTTGCTCCAATGGCTGTGTCGGACGTGACCCACTTCTACGCCTACCTGAGTAATCATCTGATGGATATTCCGACTTTTGTTGCTCTACCTTCACCGGCTGGATAGCTGCATTTTCGCGCACAAAGGCAGTGAGGATTTCCATGATTGTCCAGTGTTCTTTAGGAAAATCCTGAGCAACTCTTTCTAATGCATAAATTGCACCTGTTCGGGTTTCAATTTTATCATGACCTAACTGGGCAATTGCCCCCATAAACCGTTCTGAAATCAATCTGTCTTGATTGAGTTTGGCATTTTGAAGGCCAATTTCAAGGTTTTTCTCAGCTGCGATCGCATTTTTATGCATCGCTTGGGCCCGCTTTGCTGCATAGTAGGTATTAAACATTGCTGCCGATGCCAGAAAAACTATTGCAGTAGTTGTTAACGCTTGGTTTCTATACTGAATTTTTTCCTGAATTGACAATTCTTTAATACTGGATAAAGCAAAGAAAATTACAGTCAATGAGCAGCCAAATATAACTGTTATAGTTATCAACCAATTCAACAGAGTGTCTGTCTTTTTAGAAGACATGGTAAAGATTTTCCTTACAACTTAGAATTATTACTTAGATGTTTGGAAAAAATAGTATAGCATTTAGCAGAAAATTATAATAGGTGTTATAAGACCTCTTGGACTAAGTAATAACATCGAATATGGTAAATAGACCACGCGGTAGGGGCGCAAGACCTTGCGCCCCTACGACAGGTGTATTTCAAATAGATGAAAACTGCTGTAATGAAAACAGCCTATATTGTAAAATACCTAATCCCTTGCTATTAAAGGATTCTTAGACCTTAGATATGTTTGCCTTGAGTTGCCGCCGAATTGAGCAAAATCAAAAAATTATATTTTAACTTTGGTAATGCATAAATCTTGCCGACTCACCTGATAAGTTAAGCAACAAACTGAGGATACAGCATCATTAATCAAGTTTTTAACCACCTGCACTAAGTTGTGGAACTAACCGAGTTCTGCTTGTTAAACGTATCAGTTAGAAAAGAATTTTTTTTATCGAATAGAATTCAGGAGTCAGGAGTCAGGAGTCAGAATTCAGTAATGTTTTCTGTGCGAGTGGCGGATGAATAACCAGGTTTAAGACCACCACCAAATCTACAATTTGGTGGTGCAACAATTCCTGCGTCGGTCTGAATCCCCGACTGATTGATTCTGACTCCTGAATTCTGACTTCTGAATTCTTCTTCAAGTAATATATAGCATTAGGAGGATAACTAAATTAAAACCTGATTGCTAACATAATGAAAAACACTACTTCGTGACACACTCATGGTACAACCTTCAAAAGAACTTGAGAGTTTTATCTACCCTCGCAGTCGGTATTATGGTGAATTTCAGCCAGTGAACATGATATTTAATGCTAACCTACAGGAATTTGCTCAAAAAATTAGTTACATATCTTGCCTAGAAACATCTGGTAAACTATCTCCTGAAGAAGCGTACAACCAAATCAAGGTGCTTTGGAAGCAGTTAAAACATAGTAGAAAAGAACTGTTTACTGGTACAGATAAAAATATTTAATTAACTTATCACCGGAGTAGCGTCTCTACTCTACATGCTGGTGTTATAAGTAAATCTAAAAATACCCCTTGTTAAACTGATGTTTTATATTATGTCTCTCTAATCACTTAGGATATGTCATTGCGAGTGCAACGAAGTGGAATGTTCGCGTAGCGTCTCGTAGAGATAGCAATCGCAAGGGTTCGAAAATTGCTTCTCTTCCTTGGCAATGACAACTAATTAGTCAGACATAATATTACTCAGAGAATTTAGCTTCTCTGAGATTTGCCCCATCAAGTATGGCATCATTAAGGATTGTCCCTTGCAACTCAGCTAGATATAAGTTTGCACAATGTAGGTTAGCTCCTTTTAAGTTAGCTCCTTTTAAGTTAGCTGCACTCAGGATTGCCCCTTCTAGGTTAGCTAAATATAAGTTAGCGCCTTCTAGATTAGCTGCACTAAGGATTGCTCCTGCGAGGTTAGCTTCTATGAGGTTCGCCCCAGCAAGATTAGCTTGATAGAGGTTTATCTTTTGTAAGTTCGCTCCATTCAGATTTACTCCTCTCATGTCGATGTGGCTCAAATCAAGCTGCTCATTTTCCGGGTCTTTATTTACATCTCTTGTAGCAATAACAGTCAAGGCTGCTTGAATATCTGCACGAACTTTTGCTGATAGTTTACTAGTTACTTTTTCTTGGCATATATAAAGAGTATTTTTTCGGATAAAACTAGTAAGAATATCCATAATTATCCAGTGGTAATGTGCATGATTTTTGGCAATTTGCTCTAAATCTTTGATTACAGGTAGACTGGTTTCTATTGAATGATTTTCTAGTTGTTCAAGTGCTATTGTCAAACGTTCTTTTGGATACTTATACTGAGTTTGCTGAATTTTTTCTTGTAAATTATGTATCGCCAGATATATTTTTGATACCTGACTGTTATTGATTGATAAAATACTTTTTATAGTATGAAAATAATTAATGATTACTGTCAACATACGATGTTTAAAAACTTAGTGCTAATTGGTGGCGGACACAGCCATGCAATTGCCCTGAAAATGTTTGGAATGAAGCCATTACCCGGAGCGCGTTTGACGTTGATTACTGCAAATCAAAAGACAGCCTACTCTGGAATGTTACCAGGACACATTGCGGGATTTTATACCCATGATGAATGTCATATTGATTTGCAACCCTTGGCTAACTTTGCTCAAGCAAATTTGCATATTGACAGAGTAGTTGCCCTAGATTTGGAAAACAACAAAGTTCTCTGTGCTAACGGACTTGTGGTAGATTTTGATGTGCTGTCTATTGATATTGGCAGCACTCCGGCCAGAGTGTCTGTATCAGGTGCAGCAAAATATGCGATCGCAGCTAAACCAGTATCGCAGTTATTGGAACATTGGGATGAACTAATTGCAGCCGTAGGTAAAAATCCTCAAGAACCAATTAGCATTGCGATCGTGGGTGGAGGCGCTGGTGGTGTAGAATTGGCGTTGGCGATGCAATCTCATTTACATCAGATTTTACGTCAAACTCAACAACCAACTCAAAATCTAGAAATTCATTTATTTCATCGTCAGATGGAACTGATGCCTAATTACCATCAATCAGTACGGCATCAAATTCAGCAAATTCTCACCGAGCGAGGTATTAAGCTACATCTGGGAGAAAATGTATGTAATATCGCACCTAAAAAGGACAAGGAAACTAGAGAAATATTTGAGATTAAATGCGACTCTGGTTTGACAATAAACTGTAATAAAATTTTCTGGGTGACACAAGCTTCAGCACCCGAATGGTTAAAAATTGCGGGACTAGGAACCGATGAGCAAGGTTTTATTCTGGTAGAAGACACATTACAATCTCAAACGCACCCGCAGGTATTTGCATCTGGTGACATCGCCACAATGGTAAATCATCCGCGTCCGAAAGCTGGGGTGTTTGCTGTTAGACAAGGTAAACCTTTATTTGAGAATTTGCAGCGAATTTTATTAGGTAAATCGCTCAAACCTTATAAGCCGCAGAAACAATATTTAAGTCTAATTGGTACAGGAGATGGAAAAGCGATCGCCACACGAGGTATCATCACTTTACCACCTCATAAACTCTTGTGGCATTACAAAGATTGCATTGACCGCCGTTTCATGGAACGCTTTTCCTTTGAAGAAATAAGTGAGTAGAGAGTGGGAGGGCAGAGGAGTAGAGT
>NZ_JAYGHE010000032.1:22196-81777 GCF_034931145.1 Nostoc sp. UHCC 0252
TCAAAGACTCGTCGGCGAGTATCAAAGACTCATTCACGAGTATCAAAGACTCGTCGGCGAGTATCAAAGACTCATTCTCTATTCCCAATTCCCAATCCCCAATCCCTTCATCGAATCTGTTCAATTAGCTCCATAATTTGCTGATAATACTGAACATTTCCCTCTTGGTAATACAAGTCTGCGGATTTCTGGAAATCTGCAATTGCTCTTTGAGAATCACCTAAATTTTGGTAGACATCTGCTCGCAGGATGTAAGCTGAAGCCCAATGAGGCTGAAGTTGTAAGGCTTGGTTTAAGTCTGCAAGCGCTCCTGGTAAATCTCCCAAGAGAGAACGGCTACGACCCCGATTGTACCAGTCTTCGGCAAAGCTGGAGTCGATGGCGATCGCCCGACTGTAATCTTCGATTGCCCCTTGATAATCTTCTACTGCATAGCGAGCATTGGCGCGATCGCTGTAAAATGCAGCAGATTGGGGATTTATTTGCAATGCTTGGGTATAATCCGCGATCGCACTTTCATATTCTTCTAAAGCATAATGGGTTGAACCTCGGTTGTAATATGCTTCAATTAAATCAGGGTTAATTTTCAATGCTTGATTATAATCTGCGATCGCTCCTTGTTCATCCCCCAAAAGACGACGAGCATTGCCTCGGTTGCAGTACGCTTGCGAAAACTCAGGAACAAGCTCTATTGCTTGGGTGTTATCATCAATTGCTCCTTGTAAATCTTGCAAGGCTTCACGGGCAATTCCGCGACCGTAATAAGCTGCGGCTAAGTTATCATTAATTTGTAATGCCCGATCGTAATCTTTAATTGCTCCTTTATGATCTCCTAAAGAACGACGAGCCGCCGCGCGATCGCAATATCCTTCAGCTAAACTAGGATTGAGTTGTAATAGGCGATTGCTATCTTCAATTGCACCTTGATAATCTCCCAGTCGGCGGAGAGCGTTCGCCCGAAAGCCGTATACTAAAGCTAGAGTCGGATTTTCTTGTAAAGCTTTGTCATAATCTGCGATCGCACCCTCATAATCTCCAAGAGTACTACGAACAAGACCCCGTTCAGAATAGGCTTGAACATCATCAGGATTAAACTTTAACGCTTGGTTAAAATCCTCAATTGCTCGGTGATATTCTTTGAGATGAGCAAGAACTAGACCCCGATTGTAATATGCTCCGGCAAACCTGGGATTAATTTCTAGGGCGCGGTTGTAATCTGCGATCGCATTTTGATAATCTGCTAAAGAGTAGTGGGCATTACCTCGATTATGATAAGCCTCGGCTAAGTTTGGATCTAATTGTAATGCTCGGTCATGATCTGCGATCGCTTCGGGAAAATTTCCTAAGATATGGTGAATATTACCCCGATTGCTGTAAGCTGCGGCAAAATTGGGATGCCATTGTAAAGCTTGTTGAAAATCTGCGATCGCTCCTTGATGATCGCCCTTTTCAAAACAAGTTACACCGCGATTATGATAAGCATTAGCAATATCAATATTGATATTATCAGCTAACTGGGTACTAGTTTCGATTGTTTGGATATAATCAGCGATCGCTTTGTCATATTTTTCTAAGGCAAAGTAGGCATTACCCCGGCTGTGGTAAGATTGGGCGAGATTTGGATCAATTTCTAATGCTTGGTTATGATCTGCGATCGCTCCTTCGTAATCGGCTAATAAGTAACGTGCATTACCTCGGTGACAGTAGGCTGTGGCAAAATTGGGATTAATTTCTATAGCGCGATTAAAATCTGCGATCGCACTGCGGTAATCTTTGAGTTGATCACTGAGAATAATCCCTCGATTATGGTAAGCTTCGGCATAATTAGGATTGAGCTTGATTGCTTGGGTGTAAGCTGCATTACTCTCTTGATAATCCCCTTGCAAACTGTAGTTCAATCCTTGGTTTAAAAATTCTTCAGCATTCATGTAATTTTCTTAGATTTCAACATTTCCTAGCTTAAAGGCAACGGGATTTTTAACGATATGTTTTGAAAATCGTTTCAGCTACTATTGTGCCTCTTGCTAAGATTTTAATTCCTGATTTTCTGTGAGCTTAGATTCAGTGCGACATATTTCAGGCGACTTAAACAGCAGCAAGCACCGCAAACAAGGACAGTAGGTGTCTGACTCGCCGTTTTTTACTGGTATTGCTATAGTAGCGAATAACACATTTATCTGCGTGCGATCGCATCTACTAGCAATATGCGTAAACAGTTTCAAAATCGTTTAGAACACTTTACTAGCCTAAAGTCCAAGTACCAAGCAACTAAATATAACGATTCATCACCCGCAAGTCTGTTGTATCTCATCTTACGAAAAGTTGATTTAGGTATTGAACTTAGTGATTTAGAATTTAATTGGTTGGGAGAGTCTGAGCTTAAAGAGACTTTAGAAGCTATCAAGCAAGAGCAGCAACATAGATTCCAAGAATTCGGAAATCTAGAATTTGAATTCTCAAAATTAAAATCTAAGTATAAAGCTACAAAGTACAACATTTCTTGGCAATCAAGCCGTCTGTATTTGATTTTTTTGAAACTTGAGTCAGGAAATTTACTCACTGATTCAGAAGTTAAATGGCTCATATCAAACGGTTTACATGATACGAATCAAATTGCTCAAGAGGTAAAACGATTTACTCACCTTAAATCTAAATACAAAGCTACTCAATATCAAGACTCATATCCTGATAGTAAACTATATCAAATACTGAAAAAATTAGAGGTTACACAAACTTTAAGTAATTCTGAATATAATTGGCTTATTAATAACCAACTTTTGGAAACAGCAGAAATTTTTAAGCAGCAAGAGTCAGTAGAAGAAGCTAAATTTGCTGAATTAAGAAATAAATACCAAGCGAATACACACTCAGAGTTATCATTATCCAGTCCGCTATATCTAATACTGCAAAACATTGACGCAAAAAATAATTTGAGTGAGTCAGAAATTAACTGGCTAGAACAGCAAGGACTTAGCGAAACAATTGCCATTGCTCAAGAATTGGAACAAACACGAGAATTTGCTGCCTTGAAAGCTAAATATAAAGCAACTGAGTATCAGGATTCAACGCCTAAGAGTCACCTGTATAAAATTCTCAAAAGGCTTGAGTTGTCCAATCAGTTAGGTGAACAGGATATTAACTTTCTCAAAAAACGCAAGCTGACTGGGATTATAGAAATTGCAAATGAAAAATACGCCTCTACCCTAAAATATAAAATAGATTTAGGAGAACTACTTAATGAATCAGAAATTGAGTGGCTGAAAAATAATAGACGTGAAGACATCATTCTTCTCGCTCAACAAAAGCATTTCACAGCCTTGAAAACAAAATATGATGTTTTAGACTATCAAGATAAATCACACACCAGTCTTTTATACACAATTTTGCAAAAAATTGAATTAAAAGAGCGACTTGAACCAACAGAGTTTGCTTGGCTTCAAGAGACTAAAATTAAAGTGCCTCAAGCAACATATAGTTATTATAGGTGGCAAAAAGAGCCTCAGTATGAAGGGGCTAAATTATTCTCTGGTAAGATTTTGATTGCTTACCACACAATTGAAGCAAATTTCTATGAGCAGGAATTTCAGCGCACTGACAACAAATGGAACTTAGCAAATGCTAGTAGCCATTGGCGTAAAGCATATGAACCAAAACAGGCATTGCAACTGACAAATAATTTGGAATTCGACAAAATTAAAGAAAATAAACTCAAGTCAGCTTTACTAACTAGCAGAGGTGGAGCCTTTCGAGATATTGAAAAACTAGATAAAGCAGAAAATTGCGCTCGTCAAGCTATTGAGCATCAACCAAAAAGCCATCACCCTTATACCTTGATGGGAGCTATTTGTTTTGAACGGCATCAATATTCAGATGGTGAGTATTGGTTTCAAGAAGCAATCAAACGTGGGGCTAATCCTAGAGATATGGATTCTGAAATCAAGCGAGTAGTGAAAAATGCTAAGGATGAAAACAAGCGTCGAGAAGTAATAGAGTATCTGCTGAAAAAAGATTCACAACGCTACTCTTGGGCTAAGTCTTATCTCAAAAAGCTGTAAGCTAATAGTAAATAAACTGGTTTGCATCATCAAACTACCAACATGACCAGATTTATTCACGACCAATTTGCCAAAGACTATCTCGAAGAATTACTGACTCCTTACGGCGAAGTCCAAGCAGCTAGACGAGTCGCAGGAGAAGTTAGAGAAATTGACGTTTATTTCATCCCCAAACCACAACCAAGTAACATACCAGAAACACTCGGATTATTAAATCAACTTGTCACTACCCCTTGTCTACTTGAACCATTTCGTAACGCAGCATCAGCTACAGAAATTTGCGATTGCCTCTTAAAATTATTAGAGGTACGTGGCGATTTACAACGACAGTCCAATCGAAATAAAACACGTATTCTAGAATCTGATTTACCAAAATTATGGATTCTTACCCCCACAGCATCAGCGCAACTCTTATCAGGATTTGGTGCTAACCCAAAAGTTGACTACCTGCCTGGAATCTACTTCATGCCAGAATATTTGCGTACTGTGATAGTAGCAATTCATCAGTTGCCATCTATCTCAGAAACCTTATGGCTGAGAATCATCGGTAAAGGGAACGTTCAAAAGCAAGCAATTGACGAACTAGAAGCGCTTACTCCTGATAATCCTTTCCGAAAAGCAGCGTTAGAATTGCTGTACAACTTGCAACAAAACTTACAAGTCACTCAAAATCAAGACGAGGAAGATAAGGAATTGCTTATGCGATTAGCACCACTTTACCAACAAGACCGAGAACAGGCGATACAAGAAGGTGAACAACGGGGACTCGAAACAGGACTCCAAACAGGAATTCAGCAGGGAGAACGCTTGGTGGTGGAAAACTTGCTCAAAGTTCGCTTTGCTGAAATAGATAATGAGCTTCAAGCAATTATTGAACCTTTATTGACGTTACCACCAGAAGAGTTTACGCCTTTACTTTTGCAGTTATCCCGTGAAGAATTAATTGATAGGTTTTCATAGTGTCAATCAGATATTTTTTATTGATTAAGGAAAAGAGTTTAACTCTTTTCCCTCTTTATTTTTTACACTTTCTACCTCGCGTTACAATGTAAAATCGAAGACATTAATACAGTATTATAAAAATCAATTTATAAGTTGTTTAACTAATGAAAACTTTATTTTATAGGTTTGCATCGCATGGATTTTCTGACAATTCTAGGATTAGCGGCTGCCACAATAACCACAATCTCTTTTTTGCCACAGATGTTTAAAACGTGGCAAACCAAATCAGCGAAAGATGTTTCTATCGTTACGCTAATTACATTCATAGTTGGTGTTTTTTTGTGGTTAATCTACGGAATTTATTTACAAGCCTTGCCAATTATTCTTGCTAATAGCGTGACATTGTTATTTAACTTGATAATTCTATGGCTTAAAATTAAATATAGATAACCCTGCTCATAACTAAAATCTCTGACAGTAAAAGGATATATTCTGTGAATAGCAAGAAGAAAAACAATTAATTGCAAACTCCCTGTATATAACCTGAGTCTAATTGTATTAATTACGAATTACGAATTACGAATTACGAATTATCATGACCTCATCTGTATTTACCTCTGAACGCCTCCTTTTCACCCCTGCTAACCCAGATACCAACGCTATCCCCATCATTTTTGCCTTTCCCAATGAGTACAGTGTAGGTATCACTAGCCTCGGCTATCAGGTAGTTTGGGCAACTTTGGCTATGCGTGATGATGTGCAGGTGAGTCGCCTGTTTACAGATACTCACGAACAACTCCCCAGAACCCCGGAAATTATGGGATTTTCGATTTCCTGGGAACTGGATTATGTGAATATTTTAAATCTGCTGGAATCTTTAGAAATTCCCATTCTGGCAACTTCTCGCAATGATTCTCATCCGATAATTTTTGGTGGTGGCCCTGTTCTCACAGCGAATCCCGAACCTTTTGCAGATTTTTTTGATGTAATTTTACTGGGGGATGGCGAAAACCTCCTGGGAGATTTTATTGAGGCGTACAAAGAAGTGAGAAATGCTTCTAGGCAAACTCAACTAAAAAGACTTGCACAAATCCCAGGAATTTATATACCCAGTTTGTATGAGGTGGAATATCACAGCATAGATGGTGCAGTAAAGTCAATTAAACCAATTTCTCCCGAAATTCCCGCAGTGGTGCAAAAGCAGACTTATCGGGGAAATACCCTATCGGCATCAACTGTAGTCACCGAAAAAGCCGCCTGGGAAAATATTTACATGGTGGAAGTGGTGAGAAGTTGTCCAGAAATGTGCCGCTTTTGTTTGGCGAGTTATCTCACGTTACCTTTTAGAACAGCTAGTCTTGAAGGTTCATTAATTCCAGCCATTGAAAGAGGTTTAGAAGTCACAAATCGGCTAGGATTATTAGGCGCTTCTGTAACTCAACACCCAGAATTTGAGACTTTGCTGGATTACATTAGTCAGCCAAAGTACGATGATGTCCGTCTCAGTATTGCTTCAGTGCGAACCAATACCGTAACAGTCAAATTAGCAGAAATTTTGACGAAACGAGACACGCGATCGCTTACCATTGCTGTAGAGAGTGGTTCTGAGAAAATCCGGCAAATCGTCAACAAAAAGCTGCATAACGACGAAATTATCCAAGCGGCGATAAACGCTAAAACTGGCGGATTAAAAAGTTTGAAACTCTACGGAATGGCAGGAATCCCCGGTGAAGAAACAGAGGATTTAGAGCAAACCGTGACAATGATGCGTAATATCAAAAAAGCTGCGCCGGGATTGCGGTTAACATACGGATGCAGCACCTTTGTACCGAAAGCACACACACCATTTCAATGGTTTGGGGTAAATCGCCAAGCAGAAAAGCGGTTGCAGTTTTTGCAAAAACAGCTAAAACCACAGGGAATAGAGTTTCGTCCAGAAAGCTATAATTGGTCGATTATACAAGCTTTGTTGTCGAGAGGCGATCGCAGACTATCCCAACTTCTCCAACTTACTCGTGACTTTGGCGACTCCTTGGGTAGTTATAAACGTGCTTTCAAACAACTCAAAGGACAAATCCCCGACTTAGATTTCTACGTTCACGCCGAATGGTCAACAGAACAAGTATTACCTTGGAGCCACTTGCAAGGGCCTCTGCCACAGTCTACACTACTAAAGCATTTGGCTGAAGCTAAAAGTTATATCAACCCATCCCCCAAAGAACTACAGCCAGTACTGGGGACTAGG
Organism: Nostoc sp. UHCC 0252; assembly: GCF_034931145.1. Classification (NCBI taxonomy): domain Bacteria; kingdom Bacillati; phylum Cyanobacteriota; class Cyanophyceae; order Nostocales; family Nostocaceae; genus Nostoc; species Nostoc sp. UHCC 0252. The sequence goes on from NZ_JAYGHE010000032.1 coordinate 29,439, forward strand.
AACTAGGGACTAGGGACTAGGAATTAAAAGTTAATACCCAATACCCAGTCCCCAGTACCCAGTCCCCAATACCCAGTCCCAAAACTTGATGCAAAACACAGCCGAGTATTACTGCGCCTATTGCGGTGAACCGAACTTAACTTTTATTGATTTGAGTGCTGGAGGACAGCAATCTTATGTAGAAGATTGTCAAGTTTGTTGTAACCCAAATATTTTGTATGTAAGGGTTGACGAAGATACCCTAGATATCGAGATTGATACCGAATCCGAAAGTTGAATTTTAGGTTTTTCTTTCCATGCTGCACTTTAAACATTCTTCAGTAATTAATGCCTCACCCGAAGTAGTTTGGAAATTTCACGAAAGGCCAGATATTTTGCAACTGCTGAATCCACCTTGGCAGCCAGTTCAAGTTGTTCGCCGTGAGGGGGGTTTGAACGTAGGCGCTATCACAGAATTTCGCCTGTTTCTCGGCCCATTACCCTTAACTTGGTTAGCGCGTCATACTGAATGTGAAAAATATCGCCTGTTTACCGACGAACAGATATCTGGGCCTTTTGAGTCTTGGGTACATCGACATGAATTTGAACCTGAAGCTGGCAAAACCAGACTAACTGATACTATTTCCTTCTCTATGCCTGGCGGAGGAACAGTTGAATTTGTCAGTGGTTGGTTAGTGCAAGTGCAACTAGAAGCGATGTTTCGCTATCGCCACTATGTAACGAAACGAGAATGTGAGTCACAATACAACTTGGGTTAATAGCAAAAATTAATTATCCTGATTCTTCAACCCTTGCCGCGAAACCCACTTTATCAAACCAGGAAACAATCGGTATAAAGCTTGTGAGAAATTCGCTGAACCAACCATCACTTCGGACTTATTATTTTTGACTGCATCCCAGATAGCATTTGCCACATTTTCAGGCTTCTCCACCACCGGATTTTTCAGCACACTCTCAAGCTGTCCACGACGACTTTGAGTATCTTGCTCATCCTTACCTCGAAAAACTGCCCGTTCCATTAAAGTACTCTTGATTAAATTCGGATAAATCCCACAAACATGAATACCTTTTGGCTGTAGTTCTACTTGTAGAGATTCCGTCAACCCTGTCACGCCAAACTTACTAGTACAGTAGGGAACCAAGTAAGCAGTTGGTACTTTACCACCGATGGAACTTAAATTAACTATAGTTCCACTTCGACGCTGAAGGAAATGAGGCAGAAGGGCATTAATAGTGTGAATATATCCCCATAAATTAGTGTCTATAATTTGATGCCAATCATTGAGAGAAAACTGCTCTACTGGCCCCGATGCAAAAATGCCCGCGTTGTTTATCAGTACGTCGATATAACCATAATTTTCTAATGCCTTTTGCACTAATGCGTTTACCTGAGATGAGTCAGTGACATCGCAAGTAACCGTTAATGGTGCTGCACAACCAATGCTTTGCACCTCTTGCGCTAAGGCTTCCAAGCCGTCAGCATGACGAGCTGCAAGTACCAAGTCATATCCTTGCCGCGCAAATAAAAGAGCCGTTGCTTTGCCAATGCCTTCAGAAGCACCTGTAATCAGTACTGTAGGAGTCATACTTGAAGTTTGAAAAACCTATTTACTCTTTATTAGTTTGGGTAATAACATTCCAGAAACCTTCTAACTTTCGTTAGATTTTTGTCATATCCAAAATATTTTTTTATTGATACTAAAAGTTTTCATGAGCAGTAGTTTGGTAAAAATACCTCTGCTCTATAGGCTAGTAAAAGCTATTACTGAACTTTTGTTAGATAAATATTTCTTAAACCCCTGAAAATCTCATTCTTTAGAGTTGCTTCTACTTTGAAACTATAGACAGATAGCGCTAAATGGGTAAGTTAAGTAATATGTACAAAGTAACTAGCTTCTTAAGGAAAATTAACAATGGCACTTTATCCTAGCGATAAAACTGAAACTGCATACAATGGCAAAGACCGCAATGCTGCTGATCTTGGGATAACTCCTCAGTCTGAACTTTGGAACGGTCGCTTGGCTATGATCGGTTTTCTAGCTTACCTACTTTGGGATCTCAATGGTTATAGCGTAGTGCGGGACGTACTTCACCTCGTTTCCTAAACTCCTCACTAAATTATTGACCATCTTTGTTACAGCCTTAAATTGTATCCAAAGTATCAGATAGAAGGCACTGGTTATACTGAATACCAAGTTTCCCAGTGTCGTTACTTGTATCACCCAGCCTTCTAACCAAAAACAGTTTTTAGAATAGTAGTTGCTTGTGTAATACTAGTTAAAGTATCTTAATATTTATACATATTTTTGAGCATTGGCATTGTCCAGTGTAAAAAATTGGGCACTAACAGATTTTCCGGTTAGTTTTTTTTGTCATGACTATATTTTTGAAATTTTCACCTGAATGCTAGGCGGAGTAAAAGCGTGATCCAGTTAGAACAACCACCCAGTCATCAAACAAAACTGACTCCAGTAGTGAGAAGTAAATCTCAGTTTAAAGGGCTTTTAATTGCTATTGTCATTGTTAGCGTATGGGTCATTAGCCTGAGTATATTACTTTCCCTTGACATCTCGAAACTAAAATTTTGGATTTTATTGCCTGTTATACTATGGCAGACATTTTTATATACAGGATTATTTATTACATCTCATGATGCCATGCATGGGGTAGTATTTCCCCAAAATACCAAGATTAATCATTTGATTGGAACATTGACCCTATCCCTTTATGGTCTTTTACCATATCAAAAATTATTGAAAAAACATTGGTTACACCACCACAATCCAGCAAGTCAATTAGACCCAGATTTTCATAATGGGAAATACCAAAATTTCTTTGCTTGGTATTTTCATTTTATGAAAGGTTACTGGAGTTGGGGACAAATAATTGCGTTGACTATTATTTATAACTTTGCTAAATACATACTCCATATACCAACTGATAATCTAACTTACTTTTGGGTGCTACCCTCGCTTTTAAGTTCATTACAATTATTCTATTTCGGAACTTTTTTACCCCATAGTGAACCAATAGGGGGTTATATTCAGCCTCATCGTGCCCGAACAATTAGCCGTCCTATTTGGTGGTCATTTATCACGTGCTATCATTTTGGCTACCACGAAGAACATCACGAATATCCCCATATTTCTTGGTGGCAATTACCAGAAATTTCCAAAGCAAAATAGTTATTGTTTATCTAATTATCATGGCAACAAGAGTCACACGGTAATCTATATAGTTTGAGTAAGGCATTCTTTTAGATTATCCTCTTATGTCAATTAATAATTCTCGTCTTGTCACCTATAGCCCTGCTTATACAATCGTTCCTACTTACGAGTGCTTTAATCGCTGTAGTTACTGCAACTTTCGCAGCGAACCGGGTAAAAGTCCCTGGATGAGTATTTCAGATGCAGAAAGTATTTTAAAACCACTTCAAAGCGAAAAAATCTGTGAAATCCTCATCCTTAGCGGTGAAGTGCATCCCCATTCGCCAAAGCGTCAGGCGTGGTTTGGGCGGATTTATGATTTATGTGAATTAGCGCTTTCAATGGGGTTTTTACCGCACACCAATGCAGGCCCCCTGAGTTTTGAGGAAATGCAAAAGCTCAAAGGTGTAAATGTTTCGATGGGGCTGATGTTGGAACAGTTAACGCCAATTTTGTTAAATACTGTACATCGCCACGCACCGAGTAAATTACCTGAAGTTCGTTTACAACAATTGCAATGGGCGGGAGAGTTGCAAATTCCCTTTACAACTGGGTTACTGTTGGGAATTGGGGAAACTGTAAATGATTGGTGGGAAACCTTGGAAGCTATATCTAAATTGCATCAACGTTATCACCACATTCAAGAAGTCATCCTGCAACCTCATAGTCCAGGACATCAGCAAACCTTTGATGCGCCACCTTTTGACCCTCATCAGTTACCAGAAGTCATTTTTAAGGCGCGTGAGATTTTACCGCCAGATATTACTATTCAAATTCCGCCGAATTTAGTTAAAGATGACCGATGGTTACTCGCTTGTATCGAAGCTGGTGCTAGAGACTTGGGTGGAATTGGCCCAAAAGATGAAGTGAATCCTGATTATCCCCATGTTCAGGAACAGGCATTAAGAGAAATTTTACAGCCTGCGGGGTGGAAATTGGTGGCGCGATCGCCAGTTTATCCACAATTTGATAGCTGGTTGTCTGAAGAATTACAAACAGCAGTGAAGCGATCGCGGAATGCTATGTTATTGGTTTAACATTGCTAGGCTCATACCAGCTAAATAGTTTCAAATCAAGACTATGGGCGATAAATTCCCAATGCATCCCTCAGAAGATATAGATAGCAGCCTAAGCCCTGTTGTAAAATAGATATATAAGGATTTGGGGGGCCATTAACTGGTCATAAACGCCTATAGAAACTATCTACGGAAATCTCCAAGGTTTAAAGTCCAGCCAGCTGAAACAACTACAGCGGCTGTATCACCAGCGTATACCAAGCGATCGCATCACCACGCCTGAGTTTTCCCAGCGTCTGGCAGCAATTAGCACAGAAGTGAATCAGCCGGTGTGCGCCTATATCAACCGTCGCGGACAAGTGATTCGTGTCGGGGTGGGTACACCACGACAAACGCAAATACCACCGATGGAATTGCCCCGTTACGGTGCAGAACGACTCAGTGGTATTCGTTGTATTGCCACCCATCTGAAGCCAGAACCGCCAAATGAAGCGGCACTCACCGCTATGGCCCTGCAACGCCTAGATGCCCTAGTTGTCCTAAACATTACCGGAACGGGATTTACACGGCGGGGAGGCGGTGCGACTGGATATGTCAAAGAAGCTTATCTAGCTCATCTAATACCCCAAGAGTCTCGTACCCTAATTACTAGTCCTGCTGCTTTCAAAGTAGAAGAAAGCAAAATTCAAACCCCAAGTTGGAATATATCGCCACCGATGGATTTGGATGATCTGGGAGATCAGGATTTAGTAGACTTGGTGGAAAATCTGGAAGCAGAATTCCAGCGCGAATTTATCGCCCAGGAAGTAGATGCTGACCACGATCGCGTCCTAATTGTGGGGCTGATGACCAGTGAGACAACTCCTCTGCAATTCCAAGATACCCTATTAGAACTGGCACGTTTAGTTGATACTGCTGGGGGAGATGTATTACAGACAATACAACAAAAGCGATCGCGCGTTCATCCCCAAACAGTAGTTGGTGAAGGTAAGGTGCAAGAAATTGCCCTAACTGCCCAAACACTAGGAGTCAACCTCGTTGTCTTCGACCGCGACCTCTCACCCTCCCAAGTCCGCAACTTAGAATTGCAAATTGGTATCCGGGTAGTTGACCGCACCGAAGTAATTTTGGATATCTTTGCTCAACGCGCTCAATCCCGTGCCGGTAAGTTGCAAGTAGAACTAGCACAGCTAGAATATATGCAACCGCGACTAGCTGGTAGAGGTCGCACCATGTCCCGATTGGGTGGTGGTATAGGGACTCGTGGCCCTGGTGAAACAAAACTGGAAACCGAACGCCGTGCCATTGGGCAGCGTATTTCTCGACTGCAAAAAGAAGTAACTCAGTTGCAAGCCCATCGTTCGCGCTTACGGCAACGACGGCAGCATCGAGAAGTTCCCTCAGTGGCTTTGGTTGGATATACTAACGCTGGGAAGTCTACCCTGTTGAACGCTCTCACAAATGCAGAAGTTTATACAGCCGACCAACTATTTGCTACTCTCGATCCCACCACCCGCCGCCTAGTGATTCCTTATGGCGAAACAAATGAACATCAGGAAATTCTGATTACAGATACGGTAGGGTTCATACACGAACTGCCTGCATCATTAATGGATGCCTTCCGCGCCACCTTGGAGGAAGTAACAGAAGCCGATGCCCTACTACATTTGGTAGATTTGTCTCACCCAGCTTGGTTGCGTCATATTCGCTCAGTCAGAGAAATCTTGGCGCAAATGCCAATAACTCCTGGCCCGGCGCTAGTTATTTTTAACAAGATTGATCAAGCCAATAGTGAGACACTAGCTTTAGCTAGAGAAGAATTTCCCCTAGCGGTATTTATTTCAGCAAGCCAGCGCTTAGGATTAGAAACCCTACGTCAGCGCCTTGCTCAACTGATTGAATATGCCGTTGACTCTCGGTAAATACGGAAAATAAATTTTTGAATTAGCATTATTAATGCCGTAGTTGTCTTGACTACGGCATTAACTTTTGAAGATGAATAATATTACTACTTCAGTAAGCTTTAGCAGTTTATGCAGTTTATGTGGAATTTGCTGAATGACAATATTAGAAAATACGTGCTAGAACCATTGATTACTGGGCATTTTATATGTTTGGAATTGGAGCGCTATATTAGCCTTTCAGTATGACTTTTAACAAGTGTCCCAGCTATTAACATCATAGCAGGCAAAGTTTATGCAATCACCTTCGCAGGAGTTGGGAGAGTCTAAAGATGTCAAAGTCCAGCTTCTTTTAACTGGAGGACATCAATATACTGTTTATTTAAAATCAGATGCACCTGTACTACATAGTCTGTTAACAACAATTGTGGGTCGTGCTTATAAACAAGAGTCTGCTTCTCACACTTTATTTCAACTTCCCATAAATGAAGGTCATTCTGCTTTGTGTTTTTCAAGCGATCGCCTTGTGGGTGTAGTAACAGAACCTCCTATTTGGATACAGCAAGTAGAAGATACACAACTTCCATCTAATGATATTTTAAATTCTAATTATATACAAATAGATAACTTTTTACCTCAGAAAGAATATGAACGATTAATTAAATATGTGTTAGACAAAAACTCAGATTTTGTGCAGGCTAATACTTCTACCCAAGATAAAGATTATCGCCAGTCAATGGTTCTCTACTCGTTTCCCGAATTTGCTGATCTGATTATCAAGCGTATTCAGGAGATGATTCCTGATGTAATTAGCAAATTAGGGCTACCATCATTTTCGGTATCTCAAATAGAAAGTCAACTGACAGCACATAATCATGGTAATTATTACAAAATTCACAATGATAATGGCAGCCCAGAAACGGCTACAAGAGAACTCACATACGTTTATTACTTTAATCGAGAGCCAAAGCAGTTTTCTGGCGGTGAATTGCTAATTTATGACAGCAAAATTGAAAATAACTTTTATGTCAATGCAGAGTCTTTTAAGACTATTGAACCACGCAACAATAGTATTGTATTTTTCATCAGCCGATATATGCACGAAGTGAAGCCTGTGATTTGTCCGTCTAAAGCTTTTGCTGATAGCCGTTTTACAATCAACGGCTGGATACGTCGATAAGCGAATTTAAGCAGTTAGACAATACCTTCGGCAATTACCATAGGGTTGAGTTAGGTAAATACACCTGACTTAACCCCCTGGTAAAATCTATGGTTGCTTAAATTAGTTCTACTTTTTGTGGAAAGCATTTTTATTGTCTCGTCCACAGATAGTCTTTAAAAGCTCTTATGCGATAGGCATTGAAGAGGCTTAGTTTGCAGTGCAAAATTTTTTCAATTTATAAAGCCAATATTAAACGGTATTTATTCTTATAGTATTTGTTGCACATGCAGTATATGGCAAAAAAAAATTTAATATTTTTAGTGATAAACAAACTTGTTCATCTAAGTGTTCATACTATCTATTCAATAATTATTTATAGAAATAAACCCATAAATAAAGATATCAATAAAGCTATAAAAAACAGCAGACACTTAAAAGATATAAGGAGAAAATAGAAATTGAAATTAACAAAAATTTCTGCATATAACGACTATTATTTAGTACATCACATCATGGCAAGAGTATTTTCTATTCGGCTAGGATCTTCTTTGATAGCGGCTGCGGGTATAGCTGTATCTACCTCTTCGTTCAACCCTGCTAATGCCGCTTCTATGAGTTTCACTGCCACTAACTTTACAGGCGATCCTCTGCAAGTTAGATACACTCTAGATGACACTGTAGCGGGTGCCGGAAATGTTCAGTTTAAAGTGGAATTTTTGACTGACTCAACCTACAAAAATATCGGCGATATACGCGGAGTCTTCTTCAACATTAAAGATAACTCGCTTCTATCTGGACTCGAAGTCAAAGGTGTAGGCGTACCCATAACGGACACTGCATATAACACCGATGGACAGCTTGCAAGTGTCGGTCAAGCTAATCTGAACGGTGATGGCAATACCCACAAATTTGAATACGGTGTAGAAATTGGTGTGCAAGGTTTAAAGGGCGGGAAAGATGACTTTCAAACAGCAACCTTTGTCCTGTCTCACAGTACAGCAGCCTTAAATCTCGATCAATTTTTAAATCAAGACTTTGGCTTGCGTGTAATGAGTGTAGGACTTCCAGGTTCTAGGCGTGAGGGAAGTAGCAAACTTGCAGGCATATCACCAACACCAGCACCAGCGCCAACTCCAGCACCAGCACCTGCTCCCGCACCAGCACCTGCTCCAACGCCAGCACCTGCTCCAACGCCAGCACCTGCTCCAGCGCCTGCCCCTGCACCGTCAGTACCGCCTTACTATCAACCTCCTGCACCTGCACCTCAACCGACAAAAGTACCTGAACCCAGTACAACCGCAGCATTAGGATTATTTGCCTTGGGCATTTTCGGACTCAAGAAGAAAAACAAAAAAAATATTCCTCAAAATTAAACCACACTGCTGAGTTTTAGTAAGAGGGAGCTTAAATATGGGTTTAGAAATGCTTATGCTCTTCTAAACCCATTTTTGTTAGGGTAAGAAACGCTAAACTAGAACTCACCCCAATAATTCCTGCTTTTTAACTGGCGCTTAGTAGCAAAAAAATTTGAGCGACAGAAACAATCTAAATATAATTCCTGCTATTGCTAGCATTTAAACTGAAATATTATTAGCTTGTTAGCTCAGATGCAAAATAAAATAATCTACATATTTGGCTAGCTTAACCTTGGAGTATAAATAAGCTGCGTAAATAATTCAAGGTTTGTAGACGCTATGCGTACCTTGCTTTCCCAAAGGGGTACATTACAAACTAATATCAATATTTTTACATTACTTAACACTAATTTGATTTATTTTTACCTACTTACATCAGAGGCTTCTGTAGATTAGGTTATGAAAAAATAAACCAGCCACAGTCAATGGCAAAGCTCTAAAATTAAAAAGTATTAAATCAAGTTGAGGACATCATGGCTGCAAAAGTAGAAATTTACACTTGGAGGACTTGCCCGTTTTGCATTCGTGCCAAAAGTTTGCTGAAGAGTAAGGGTGTTGAATTTACAGAATACAGCATTGACGGAGATGAGGCAGCTAGAAATAAAATGGCTCAAAGAGCAAATGGACGGCGCTCTTTACCGCAAATTTTCATTAATGATGACCATATTGGTGGTTGTGATGACATCCACGCTTTAGATAGTCAAGGCAAGCTGGATGAGCTACTAACTTCCGTGTAAACTTAGAAGATATTGCGATCGCTAGCAACAAGCGACTACAACTCTGTTTACGAACTTTTTTCTCGTAAAAGTATCTGTCCACAAGACTTTACCCTCCAGTTTCTACTCAGCAGTACAGATGTACGTCAATTGGTGAGAGCATCAAGAGATAATAATTGAATAACCATTTAATTTCTTGGTGATTGAGGTATAAAGGGTGAAACTGGCTTTTATCATTGATCCCATCCATCTGCTTGACCCGTGTCATGATACCAGCATTGCCCTGATCGAAGCAGCGCAAATCCTGGGACACGAAATTTGGGTGACTCAAGCAAATCTGCTGAGTGTAGTGGAGGGCAAAGCTTGGGCTGTCCTACAGCGAGTCGAACTTGTACCAGTGCGGTTGGTGGAGGGACGCTGGGTAGCGGCAAGTCCTTGGTATAAGTTGAGTGATTCTTCCTTAACTTCTTTAGAGACAATGGATGCCGTATTTATGCGGACAGATCCACCTGTGAATGATTCCTACCTCTATGCCACTTACATTCTGGATTACATTGACCAAAATAAAACTCTGCTGATTAACAGTCCTAGCGGCATCCGAGGGGCAAATGAAAAAATGTATGCCCTCCAGTTTACCAAGGCGATTCCAGAAACAATTGTCAGTGCTGATAAAGAGTTTATTCGGCAATTTGTCAAAGCAAAGGGGGCAGCAGTTCTCAAACCACTAGGTAACAAAGCTGGGGAAGGAATTTTATTTTTGCAATCAAGCGATCGCAATTTTAACTCCATTGTCGAACTCAGTACCCTCCAAGGTCGAGTGCCAGTAATGGTACAAACCTATCTACCGGAGGCGAAAGCAGGAGATAAACGAATTATCCTGCTTAATGGCAAACCGATTGGTGCGCTCAATCGCCTCTCTAGCGGAACTGATTTTCGCAATAATATGGCCACTGGCGGTACAGTCGCTCAAACCGAAATTACTCCAAGAGAAAATGAAATTTGTACCCAAGTAGCCGAACACTTGCGTCAAGACGGTTTAATTTTTGTGGGTATAGATGTTATTGGTGGCTACCTAACTGAAGTTAACGTCACTAGTCCTACAGGAATTCGTGAGATTGATCGCCTAGATGGTACTAATCTTGGTCATCAGATTATTCAATGGATTGAACAGTCATTAACTAAAAAACAAATGTAAATTATTGTTTACTTGGTGTTTTATTTACCAGAAAACACAATTCCTTTAAGCGTTGATGAGTTTTTTACCAATTAGCAAAATTAGGGATGGCAACAGATTGCTTATCCCTGCTTTTGGTAAAACCCTGAAACTAACAGATTTTATATAGCACTCAGCCTAATTTGAGACTGCTAATTTAATCTAAAATCTCAAATCCACAATCTTTTAATTCCTCGGTGTTCGTCGGTTTCTCAGGAAGTCAGGTATATCTAATCCAGGTTTTTCTTTTGGTTCTGGAATTGGAGTTGGAGTTGGATTTGGAGTTGAACTCGGAGTTGAGGTTTGAGGATTAACTGCGGGTTGTTGTGTTGCTGGTCGCTTCGAGGTATTGGGGGCTACTCGAACATTAGCTGCGCTTTGTTGTACCGCAGCTTGTACTTCACCTGTAAATCCAGTGGCAATTACAGTAATTCTTACCTCACCTTGGAGCCTGTCATCAATTACAGCCCCAAAAATAATATTGGCGTTGGGATCAACTACTTCATAAATTGCTTCTGCGGCTGCATTCACTTCATGCAAAGTCAGGTCAGTACCACCTGTAATATTAAAGACAACACCTCTAGCACCTTCAATAGAACATTCTAGCAATGGTGAAGAAATAGCTGCGATCGCAGCTTCTCTGGCTCTAGACTTTCCAGAACTAACGCCGATTCCCATCAATGCCGATCCCGCATCTGCCATCACAGCCCGGACATCAGCAAAGTCAACGTTTACCAAACCGGGAATCGTGATGATATCAGAAATACCTTGCACCCCTTGACGCAACACGTCATCGGCATAGCGAAAAGCTTCTTGCACAGGTGTTTGTTCGGGGATCACTTCCAGCAGTTTATTGTTGGGAATAATAATTAATGTATCTACCCTACTTTTTAACCCCTCAATCCCTTGTTCAGCTTGGCTGGTGCGGCGGCGACCCTCAAAAACGAATGGACGTGTAACTACACCAACAGTAAGAGCGCCCATTTCTTTTGCTACTTCTGCCACGATTGGGGCTGCACCAGTCCCAGTACCACCACCCATACCAGCAGTAATAAATACTAGGTCAGCACCCTCTAAAGCTGTAGCAATTTCGTCTCGTGATTCCTCAGCAGCCTTTTGACCAATGGCAGGATTACCACCTGCTCCTAAACCCCGTGTCAACTTCTGCCCAATTTGTAATCTACTGGGAGCGCCTGCCAAAGTTAAAGCTTGGGCATCAGTATTAATTGACCAAAATTCCACACCAGAGACATCAGATTCGATCATGCGGTTAACGGCATTGCCACCACCGCCACCGACACCAATCACTTTGATGTTGGCAACCCGGCCAGGAACAATCTCACCAATTCGGCTATTTTCCGCAGAAATCTTTTTATTATCGTGATTTTGTCCGAAGTTCAAACCAGAGTTATTAAAGGGATTAGTCGAGTTAACTGCTAGAGAAAGCCCAGGCTGTCCCGGAGATTGGGAATTTTTATAGGTGAGTCCTTGGTTATTATCAAGTGTCATTGGATTTGTGAAAGGGTAGATAAACGACTTTTTCAGGTGTTATTCACTTAAGAGTCAACTATAGTTTGACACTGCCACAAAACGATGGCACTGTTCTTTATGGTTTTCACTACTGCCAAGCCTAACAGAATTAGCAGTGCGAAAATTTGCTATGGGATAAGCTTTTAAGGCAGCCGATCGCACAGCCAATTCTAGAGAAGTATACCTATATTTATCTAAAATTGACTTGTATAACTTCAACCAGACATTAATCTCTTCAGTCTTCTTGGCAGAGAACGTCAGTTCTAAAGGCACACCACAGCGTATCTTATCTGCCTCAATAATATTGTTAATAGGTTTCACCATTGGGGATAATTGCAACTTTAGACACAAAATTTACCTGAGACTTACTTAATTCTTAAGGTTTAAGTAAGCAAGAATTTACTTGTCAGACTATACCTGATTAATTTGTTGTTTGGGGGGTCTTAATGGACACTTTGTTGGAGCAATAGTCTATCTTACGAGAACCCTTACTAGTGTGGTCAACAAATCAAGATTTTCCTAAAGATTTCGTAACCAAATTAGGAATTACGGTACAGAATAGTCCAAACTGATCGCCCAAAAGCAGCTTTTACGCAACTCTTTACAGTACTTTAAATTACAATTTAAAACTTCAGTAAACTGTCTTTGGAAGTATCCTCAACAGACCAAAGTTAGATTTTCTGACATTTTGCACCCTAGTATTTAGATGTTAGGGTAACAATTGAGAGTGTTTTCCTCACAAGAGAGATTTTATGCTTGATCTTCTCATTTTAATTAGAAGTTAATGCCGATTTGCCTGCGAGTTGCCGGAAAACTGAAAATAATAAATATATTTATCAGCATAAAGCTTCTTAATTTACTATGAGCTATCAATACATTAAACACGCTAGATATTTTTAGGGTTTTTGGGAGTTACTTTTTGGTCTTTCTGGTTCGTTTGTACTAATGGAAATTCGGGATTTTTCAGATCAATATACTCTATTTGGCCGGAATTGAGTTTTGTTGTTAAAGGGAGCATTTGGGCGAGTACCTTAATTTGTTCAGACAACTGAGGGCCTGGAACACCGAGATGCACATTTCCTAGTTCTGTTTTCAAAATTAAATTCGCTGGATTTTGGCAATCAATTTCCCTAACTTTCACAGGACTTTGGCTGACAGCTTGATGAATTTGATTCCAGTCGAGACAGTATTGTTTTGGCGATCCGATTACTCTAAGATTGGGCAATTTCCGATTGGGATTCAAGGATGTGTATTTTTCTAAAGGTATCCAGGCCCCACTTGCATCTAGTAAGCCGATTGTGATTTTTTTGTTGCCAGTGCCTTGATTTTGTACACTTGGTGTTTGAGTCACCGCTACAGGAACTCGTTCTTGGATTTCGATGTTTAATCCAGGAGGAAAAAGGCGGCGTCTAACGATCGCTTGGGCAATAGTTGGTTGTTTTTTCAAAGAGTTTGCGATCGCAGCCGGTTCAATCCGCCACAAAGATTGGGGGTAAGATAGCACCAACAGGGATTGAGTTGTCTCATCGGACAGTAATTGATTGCCTGACTTCATCACTACTTGTTTGGGAGTTTTTAACACCCATACCGGTTGAACTGCTACCCACAACAATCCACCTGCCAAACCAGTAATGGCAAAAGTTCGCCAGATAGCTTGAATAATTTTCATCTGCCGCCGCCGCCGTAATTTCTTACGACGCTGGGCTAAATCCGTGCGAGAAACTGATATTATGCCAGCCATTCAAACCCCTTTCTCGGTACAGTCCAAATTTATTGACAAAGCTCAGTATTGAGTGCATGGAAAGACTCTATACTGATGTACTTAGTACAAGTCCTACTATTTTATTGCTTAACTTGAAGTTTACCAGCATCAAGCAAGTGGCATTGCGGTCTTTTAACTTAGAACACTTCATGCGCTTGTATCATTATTAATCCCAGTAAACACTGTCCGCATCTGTTAGCCGCTCTCCTCAAGACTTTTTTTATTTTTAGTAACACTTTACAGTAACTACAGAACCAACGTGGCACTAGTTATTCTTCCTATTAAAGTTTCAGGAGTCCATTCTTAACTCACTGTTGTATTTTTGACAAGTGATTATCAAAGATTTTTTCTCTAAATTAATTTGAATATTTCTAATTTTGTTTTCTTGACAAATAGAATGTGAAATGATAGCTAAGTATCCCTAGAGTCCTGTATAAATTGCTATAATTCATACTAGTCATGTCTCATCAGCTATACAAACGGGGAACTATACAATGTAGTAGCTTTTTTTACTGATTAACTCAGCGATAAAGGTTTATGCCTCAAACAAAAGTTAGAGATTGTCAAAACCCCATTAGCAGGTGTAAAAAGGACAAATATGCTTAAGGTTATTAGGATCAATTAAATCTCTACCATACTACTGACAGCGATCCTGTAATAAGCGCTGACTTCTGCAAGATACTATCAACTTGCGAATTAATCCTATGCCTACTCCAGGCTAGAGATTGTTGGTATAAAAAATACGAATTAAACTGCATCTACACACATCTACATACATGAAAACGGCATTCAATTTATCACGTTTTTATAAGGCATGTAACCCAAGCTACACGCTCAATATAAGTAACGCGCTAGATCGTCAATATTATATAGATTTTGCTGATGTCCGTGGTTGCAAGATTGTCGAAGAATTGCAACGGACTATAGTTCGGATTTCTCCTGATGAGCCAACCTGCCAGTTATTTACAGGTCACATTGGTTGCGGTAAATCAACGGAATTGCAGCGTCTCAAAACAGAACTTGAATTAGCGGGATTTCACGTAGTTTATTTTGAGTCCAGTCAAGACTTAGACATGGCAGATATTGATATCAGCGATATTTTGCTGAGTGTAGCTCGCCAAGTCAGTGCCAGTTTAGAAGGCATTAACATCAAACTCAAAGGTGGTTACTTTACCAATTTATTTAAAGAAGTAGGAGATTTTTTGCAAACCCCTATAGAGCTTTCTGGACAAGCAGAATTGTCCTTGGGTATTGCCAAAATTACCGCCAAAACCAAAGATAGCACCCAGATGCGGAATCAACTGAGGCAATATTTGGAGCCACGTACCAATAGTATTTTGCAAGCGATTAACGAAGAAATTTTAGAAAAGGCTGTTGAACAGCTAAAGCTACGGGGTCAAAAAGGACTGGTAGTAATTGTAGATAATTTGGATAGAGTAGATATGCGTCCCTTAGCATCAGGGCGATCGCAACCAGAATATCTTTTTATCGACCGAGGCGAACAGTTACGCCGACTCAAATGCCACCTAGTTTACACCATTCCCCTAACCTTAATATTCTCCAACGAGTACGAAACACTAAAAAATCGCTTGGGGGGAGGGATTGCGCCAAAAGTACTGCCGATGGTATTAGTGCGGCAAAGAGATGGCAGTGACTACGAACCAGGAATGTCACTAGTACGCCAGTTAGTCTTAGCAAGAGCTTTTCCAGAAGTTCCTTTGAATGAAAGGCTTTTATTAATTACAGAATTATTCGATCATTCCCAAACCTTGGATCGAATATGTCGCGTTAGTGGTGGCCACATTCGTAACTTACTGGGTTTACTTTATAGCTGCCTGCAACGACAAGATCCACCTTTTTCTAGGGACTGCCTAGAAGCCGTCATTAAAGACTACCGCGACGATTTGCTATTAGCTATTGATGAATCTCAGTGGGAATTATTGTTTGAAGTAGTTCAGCAACAGAGAGTTAAAGGTGAGTCTGACTATCAAAGCTTACTACGAAGTATGTATTTGTTTGAATATCGTGATCCTGTGGGGCGCTGGTTTGGCATCAGTCCAGCCCTAGCAGAAACAGAAAAAGTTTTAGCTTGGCAGCAAAACAAGTAATAGTGCTGGGTAAGTTAATAGTCAATACAGTTCAGTTAAGCATTTTTTCCTTCTCTCTGTGTTCTCTGCGCCTCTGTGGTTCGTTAAAAAAATTGATTTCACAAAGGGTTTTAGCCTTAACTGAACCATATTGAGTTAATAGTCATTAATCATTAGTCCTTTGTCTTTTGCCATTGGACTAGTAACTAATGCCCCATGCCCCATGTCCAACGCCCAACGCCCAATACCAATGACTACTGATAAGCCGCTACACATCTACACTAAAGAAAATCAACATACCTTGCAAAGACTAATTAGAGCGATCGCACTCTCCGAAGGCCAATTTGCCCTAATTTTAGTTCGGTGTAACTATGGGCAATTACGCGAGCAAATGTTAGAAAATATTCGCTCAAGCACTAAAGATATCAATATCAGAGAAATCTTTCTCAATTCATCAACTACTTCTTTACACAACACAATAGTTTCAGAACTATCTCTTGATAATCCTGCTGTCGCCACAGACTCTTTGCCAGCTGCTGTAATGATTTTTGGTATTGAGTCAGTGTTCGATCTAGAAAACTTACTTACAGGTATTAACCAAGCACGAGATATTTATGCTGCGACTTTTCCATTTCCAGTAGTCTTGTGGCTACAAGACGAAGTGGCATCATTGTTGTCTAGGTTAGCACCTGATTTTAAAAGTTGGGCTGCAACCACAATTAAATTTGAAATGGCAAAAGTAGATTTAATTGCTTTGATTCATCAAGAAACAGAATCCCTATTTGCCAAAGTTTTAGAAGCAGGTGCTGAAACATTTTTATCTAATGCCTCTCTAGATTTAGATCCCAAGTCTCAACACCGCCACGAAATAGAATCAGCCCGTAATGATTTATTGCGCCTATACGGTGTTAAATTAACACCAGGATTAGAAGCCAGTTTAGAATTTGTCTTAGGGCGAGATAAATACGCCAACGATCAAATTAATGGTGCTTTAGCCAATTATCAAAGAAGCCTAGCATTATGGCCGCAGGAAACGAAGAGAATAGCAGAGTTGAAGAGTGATTCTTCTTTGTCCCTCCCATCTTCTCATCCTACCTTTTCCTCGTCTTTACTCAAACAAGCAATAGTACTATTCCATCTGGGGCTGTGTTATCACCGAATGGCAGATTTGCACCACAATAGTAATAGTAGATATTGCGAACATGCTTTCTTGTGGTTTAAACAATGCCTAGATGTATTGGAGGGAGTAGAAAGAGAAGACTTAGTTGCTAAATTTATTTTGCCCGCTTGTGAAATGCTGCAACGTTTACAAGCTTGGGATGACTTAAAAAAACTAGCTAAAAAGTCATTACATCTACATAAAATCTATGGAAATCCTGCACAAATTGCTCAAAATTATGGTTTTTTAGCAAATGTGGCAGCTTCTGAATCGAATTGGATACTAGCTCATGAATTAGTGAATACAGCACTTTCGATTTCCGAAGAAGCAACAGAAATTCCTCTGCGAGATGCTTGGCGAACACGACGACAAGAAAGTTGGTATCTGCTCTTACTCGCCCGTACACAAAGGCATTTAGGTGAGTCAGGGGAAGCTATCAATAATCTGGAATGGGCGAGGATAGTTTGTGAGCTACAACATCAGCCATCACTTTATTTAGAGATTTTAGAGGAACTGCGATCGCTTTACTTTTTTGAGCGTCATAATTATACAGAAGCTTTTAAACTCAAGCAAGAAAAAATTCAGATAGAACATCAGTATGGCTTTCGTGCTTTTATTGGTGCAAGTCAATTACAGCCGCAACGCTCTAGAATTAACCCAGCATTAGAATCTCAAAAAATACCATTTATTCCTGAAGGAGTTGCCCAAGAAATATCAGCTTCAGGACGACAGCAAGATGTAAATCGTTTGATTGAGAGAATTAGTCGTGCTGACTATAAACTCACGATAATTTACGGGCCATCAGGCGTAGGTAAAAGTTCAATTCTCAAAGCTGGTTTAGTCCCAGCGTTGAGAGGAAAAGCTATCGGAGAACGCATTCCTATACCTACTGTTTTGTCTGTTTATACTGATTGGCTTACAATCTTAATAAGCAATCTAAACCAAGCTTTGGCATACACAGGAATATCGATCAGTCCTGACTCTACACCCACTAGTTTACTAGATAGAATTCGGTTAGCTACCGAGCGCAACTATACAATAATTATCATATTAGACCAGTTTGAGGAATTTTTCTTTATTAGTAATCCTCCTACGCAAAGAATAGAATTTTATCAGTTCCTTAGTGAATGTTTAAATATTTCTTATGTAAAAATTATTCTTTCTTTAAGAGAAGATTATTTACATTATTTATTAGAATTTGAGCGGTTGAGCCAAAAAAATAGTATTGGAATATATGATTTAGGCGTAATTAATAAAAATATTCTCGATAAGGACATTCGCTACTATTTAGGAAAATTCTCTAGCCAGGATGCTAAAGCCATCATTCACAGTCTTACTCAACGTTCACATTATGAACTGAGTGATGAATTAATTAACCGATTAGTCCAGGATTTGACAGGAGAACTAGATGAAGTACATCCAATTGAATTACAAATAGTTGGCGCTCAACTACAAATAGAAAATATTACTACCCTTGGACAATACAAGCTTTGCGGTGGATCGGCAAAATTGGTTGAACGCTGGCTTGGGGAAGTGATCAAAGACTGTGGCCCGGAAAATGAAGAGTTAAGTTGGAAATTATTATTTGAGTTAACTGATGAAAAAGGGACGCGACCATTAAAAACTAAAGCTGATTTAGCGGCTGCATTAGTTAATAACCACGATATAGATACAATATCAAGCTTTGACAGAGTTGGGGAACTGATTTTAGAAATATTGGTGGGTTCAGGTTTAGTGTTGCGAGTCAGAGAAGAATTAGGCGATCGCTACCAGCTAGTTCACGATTATCTCGTTGAGCCAATTCGCCAAAAAAACAACTATGGTATGCTCGCCGAATTTGAAAAAATCAAACTCGAAAAAACTAAAGCAGAATTCGCCCAACAACTTAGTGAAAAACAACTCAATTTGGTGTTGCAACGGCGACTGCGGGAGGCACGGTTTGTAGGCGCAATGCTGGCAATCATGGGCGGAACAATAGCAGCATTATGGTGGCAAGCCGACTTGCAAAAAACAGCAGCAATTCGCCAAACTCTACGAGCGGAACGCAGTGAAACCAACTTGAGCATTAGTGGAATCACTGCTGCTAGTGAAGCTCTGTTTGCGTCTAATAAAGAGTTTGATGCTTTATTAGAGAGTTTGCGGGCTTGGAGAGGACTGAAACAGGCAGATGGAGTGCAATCAGACACTCGAATGCGGGTAATAACAGCCCTACAACAAGCTGTTTATGGAGTAACAGAAGTCAACCGCCTGGAAGGGCACACTGATATTGTCTGGGGAGTAACTTTCAGTCCAGATGGTCAAACCCTAGCATCAGGTAGCCGAGATCAGACGGTGAAAATTTGGCATCCTGATGGTACTTTACTTCAAACCCTCAAAGGTAACACCGATGCTGTTACCAGTTTAAGTTTCAGTCCAGATGGTCAAACCCTCGCGTCCGCCAGTCTCGACAAAACAGTGCAAATTTGGCACAAAAACCTGGCTACAGGTAAATTCGACCCCAAGCCATATA
Organism: Nostoc sp. UHCC 0252; assembly: GCF_034931145.1. Lineage (NCBI taxonomy): Bacteria > Bacillati > Cyanobacteriota > Cyanophyceae > Nostocales > Nostocaceae > Nostoc > Nostoc sp. UHCC 0252. The sequence continues at coordinate 49,115 of NZ_JAYGHE010000032.1, forward strand.
AAACCCTGAAAGGACATAAAGATTGGGTTTATAGCGTTAATTTTAGTCCTGATGGCGAGTTGTTAGCCACTGCTAGTAAGGATAGAACTATAAAACTCTGGCGCAAAGACGGCACATTAGTAAAAACTCTGAGAGGACATCGAGGGTGGGTTAACTGGGTAAACTTTAGTCCCGATGGTCAATTAATCGCCTCGGCTAGCGATGACAAGACAGTAAAAATTTGGCGACGGGATGGTAGCTTGGTTACAACTTTGGAGGGACATCGGCAGGGTGTAGTTGTAGCTGTTTTTAGCCCCGACGGTAAATTTTTAGCCTCAGCAGGTCGAGATAAGACAGTGAAACTTTGGCGGAGGGAGATTAACAATACTAAAGACGGTTTTGACTTTCGTCTTTACAAAAATTTACGGCAACATAGCAGTACAGTGTGGAGTTTAAACTTTAGTTCTGATAGTAAAAAGTTAGCTTCCGCAGGTGAAGACAATACTATAAACCTCTGGAGTATCACTGGTAATTTACTCAAAACCTTTAAAGGACACAGCGATGCTGTTGTTAGTTTAGCTTTCAGTCCAAATAACAAATTGTTAGCTTCAGGAAGTTTCGATAAAAGCGTGAAACTATGGAGTTTAAATGCCCCAACACCGTCTATTTTGAAAGGGCATCAGGATCGAGTTTTGAGTGTTACTTGGAGTCCCAACGGCCAGATGCTGGCTTCTGGTAGTAGCGATCGCACCGTAAAACTTTGGCAACGATACACCAGTAATGGCGAGTTTAAAACCCAGCTTTACAAAACTTTAGCGGGTCATAAAAATAAAGTTCCGAGTGTCAGTTTTGACCCCAAAGGGAAAATGCTGGCTTCAGGAAGTTATGACAAAACCGTGAAACTTTGGCGGCTTGACGGTACTTTAATCATGACTCTCCACGGACATAGCGATAGTGTGATGAGCGTGAATTTCAGCCCCGATGGTCAGTTTTTGGCATCAGCTAGCAAAGATAAAACAGTAAAACTCTGGAACCGTCAAGGTAAGTTACTCAAAACCTTAGTCGGACATCAAGGTTGGGTAAATAGCGTGAATTTCAGCCCTGATAGTCAGATTTTAGCCTCTGCCAGTGATGACCAAACTGTAAAACTGTGGAACCGTCAAGGCAAATTGCTCAAAACTTTTTCGCCCCATGAAAGTTGGGTGTTAGGTGTCAGCTTTAGTCCCACTGATGAGTTGCTGGCTTCTGCCAGTTGGGATAATACGGTGAAACTGTGGCGACGGGATGGTACGTTGTTAAAAACCTTGTTAAAGGGGTACAGCGATAGCGTCAATGCTGTAACTTTCAGTCCCAATGGTGAATTGCTTGCTGCCGCCAGTTGGGATAGTACAGTGAAACTTTGGAGTCATGAAGGCAAATTAATTAAAAGTCTAAATGGGCATCGTGCCCCAGTCTTAAGTGTTAGTTTTAGCCCAGATGGTCAAACATTGGCATCAGCTAGTAATGACAACACGATAATTCTGTGGAATTTAAATCTTGACGATCTGCTTGTTCGTGGTTGCGATTGGGTGGGTGATTACCTCAAGCACAACCGTAATCTTGAGGAGCGCGATCGCCTTCTTTGTGATGGCATAACCACTAAAAACCCTTTTTAATTACGAATTACGAATTACGAATTAATTTGAAGCCTCAATGAGCAACCGCTCTTGGTTTAGCGGTTGATGAGGCGATCAGAGTTGTTAATTTCGAGCTAATCAGCAGAGGAGCGATCGCTCTCCAAAACTTCACGATTATTTTCTGGGGGAGCCTCTTGTGGCAAATTCGCTAAAAAGGCTTGTAGTCTCATGCGCTCAATATAAGGCCAGCCTCCCTCAGATTCAATATCTTTCAGCAGTGAGTAAAGTTGCCGACGATTAACAGGCAAGCTCTCTTGAAAAACCCCATCCCGGATCTCTCGGTGTAACTGTTCTAATTGCCTAAGCATTGCCAAAAGAGCTACAGTATTGCCTTTACAACCCTGAACTGCATCATTCACCACAGTTGCGATCGCTTGCAGTTTATAGGACAACTCCCCTGATTCCAGATTTTTGTGATCGTTCATCCCAGCCTTTCCGTATAAATGAGGTCAACTCAAATTTACCGGAGATTTTTAATTTTCCCTAGTTACTCTAGACAAGGAGTAAATAAAATCAACCTTCTGTGGGCTACTAGATGGTTTTTTTCTAGATTCACTGCGATCGCCCATCCCTTCTCTGGACTAAGCCAGAGTTGAATATAACTAGATTTGTATCTTTATTAAAAGCAATTGCGATCGCTCCTAAGACGGAGCGGTAAAGTTTAACATAGGCTCCACGTCAGCTAGATGCGATCAAGACGAGAATTTCTTGGATTTTGAGTACTTTGATTTTGAGTTAAAAAAAATCGTATGATCTGGCTAATTTACCCATCAAACAATGGGCTGTATGTAGTAGCGTCACATACATGATACAAAAAGACTTGGGCGACGCTGTTTTTGCAATTGGCAAAAGCAAAGTGCGAAGCAGACACCCCTGTTCGCACTCTTTGAGATAAGCACTTATGCTGCTCTGTGTAGCGCTTACTCATCCATCCGTCCAACTCTAACAAATGCCACCAACAGTAAAACTGCTGGTTTTTGCTCCCCTAGTTACACACATCCAAAAAGGATAAAGTGTGCTAATTACTCTGGGGTTTACACCCTAAGCTCAAGAGAACGACACGTTTAACTACGTTTAGCAGAGAAAAGTTTGAATGGCGACTTCCAACCTATACACCCGGAGATTTGCCTCGCCTCTGACCATCAGAGCAACGCAGTATCCGATTAAGGATGGTTTTCGTCAGCGATCAAAGCTTCGATGCAGTTTTACAACTTAGATATTAATTTTTGAGATTGAGGTTGACCATGAGGTATCGCGCTTTAATTGTTGCATTCTTCGCTTTGTGCCTGGGGCTAATAACTGCTTGTAGTGATGCTCCTGCTACTAGTAGTAGAGATGTACTGACTTACGACCAAATTCGTGGCACTGGCTTGGCAAACAAATGCCCTCAACTAGCAGAAACAAGCCGTGGCTCCATTCCCATTGATTCTAGCCAGTCTTATGCCATCAAAGAACTTTGCTTAGAACCAACTAGCTTCTTCATCAAAGAAGAACCTGCTAATAAACGCCAACAAGCAGAATTTGTTGCTGGCAAATTGTTGACCAGATACACTTCCACCATTGACCAGGTGCAAGGCGACCTAAAAATAAACTCGGATAATAGCTTGACCTTTGTGGAAACTGATGGTCTTGACTTCCAAGCTATCACTGTTCAACTTCCTGGCGGTGAGCGAGTACCTTTCCTCTTCACCATCAAAAACTTAGTTGCTCAAACCCAACCCAGTTTGAGCAGTATTAACACCTCCACGGACTTTGAAGGTACTTTCAAAGTTCCTTCCTATCGTGGTGCTGCCTTCCTAGATCCTAAAGGTCGTGGTGTCGTCAGTGGCTACGATAATGCTGTGGCTCTCCCCGCCCAAGCGGATGATGAAGAACTTACCCGCACTAACGTTAAGCGTGCTGAAAATCTAAATGGTAAGATTTCTCTGCAAATCGCTAAAGTAGATAGCTCTAGTGGTGAAATTGCTGGCACTTTCGAGAGCGAACAGCCATCTGATACAGATTTAGGTGCTGGCGAACCTAAAGAAGTCAAGATTCGTGGTCTATTTTTTGCACGGGTTGAACCAGGGCGTGGTTAAATTCTCTGGAGTTAGATAATTGACCTGACATTCAGAACTAAAATTCTGTCAGCATCAGGTTTCATCACAAAAGCTCACTTCTGCACCATTCGCAGGGCTGTTTCATTACTATAAAAGCCTTACATAGACGAAAAGAGACAAGAGATAAATCACTCCTTCCCTTGTCCCCAAGTTTTCAAGAGGCTTTGAAAGAATGAAACAGTCCTGCCTTTTTTTAGGGTGGTAGATAGATTTTTTATCAAGAGAGGAAACTTTAAAGCCTAATTATGATTGGGTTATATCATGTCCGGCAAATTACTTGTGATATATCATTGCGAGTGCAACGCAGTGGAATGTTCTTAATGACAATTGTTTAACTAAACATGATATTAGCGGGAATTAGACAAAAAACACCCAAAAAAGAGCCTCAAATCTATCAGGACTTACGCAAAAATTGCCGAAAAGCTTAATTTATCGAACCGCCAAGATGCCAAGAACGCCAAGAATTCGTAGAGTGTGCGTAAGTCCTATCTATATAAAAAACGATTTAGACATTATTTAGCTTATTTTATTGATATGTCTGGGTTTAAGCCATTTTTTGTTAGTGATATTTTGCCCCGCAATATCTCCTAGTACAACGAATAGCGAGATTAAGCTTTGTTGTATTGGCTTACGTAAATATACATACTATTTTCCCGATATTGTTAGTAATTTTTAATTATTGGTTGAATCTCCCTTGAATAGACAAGTAATTTTACTGTCAATTCAACTTTTACCATCCAAAAAAATTTTGACTAGTGTTGTTTTATTTCTAGAAACTAGCTTCACCATTAATTAATTAAAGTTAAGTAAAATCTCGGTTTTATATTTAGTGATTAATTTTATATTTTATTTCTATGTAGTTCTAAAAGTAGCTACAGATCATTTCCAAGATAAATAACAAACTAAATACCAATTTCGCCCATTTAAATTTTGCTCGATTGTCAGGCAAATCTATGGAATTTTATTTTAAAAAATTGTTAATGCCATAGTATTTGTTATTACATATAGCGCTTTATTGTCTTTAATATCGTGCGATCGCAGCTAGATTTAAAAGTGAGTAATTGATTGTTAATTTACTCAATAAACACGGTGCTATGCCTACCACAGTCACCAATGAACTAAAACATGAAATTTGGCAGTTGTTGCGAGAATATCAGCAATCTCGGTCAGAAAATGTTCGCAATCAACTGGTAAAACTCAATTTTGGACTTGTGAGAAAAGAAGCTCACTACTGGACAAATCAATGTCATGAAACCTACGATGATTTGCTCCAGGTTGGATGTTTAGGTTTAATTAGGGCGATTGAAAAATTTGAAATTTCTAAGGGACATGCCTTTAGTTCCTACGCTCTTCCTTATATTCGGGGTGAAATTCAACACTATCTCCGAGATAAAGGTGTTACTGTGCGAATTCCTCGGAAGTGGTTAGCACTGCAACAACAAGCAATAGGAGTGTCACGTTCTTGGCGTGAAAAGCATAATCGCCAACCAACAGACACCGAATTAGCAACAGCGTTAGAAATTTCTCCAAATGAATGGCAAGAAATTAAGTTAGCGTGGATAAATCGCGCTCCCTTGAGTCTTGATGTACCAATCCAAGATGGAGAAGAAGGCTCTACTTGTTTGGGAGAATTGGTTCCAGATCCTCACTATCGCAGCTTTCAATTGGCACAAGAAGACCAACTTCGTTTGCAACAAGCATTGGTTCAGCTTGAACAACGCACCCGCGATGTTTTGGAATGTGTATTTTTACAAGATTTGACACAAAAACAAGTTGCAGAACATCTAGGAATCAGTGTCGTCACAGTTTCCCGTAGAGTCAAGAAAGGTCTGGATTTGATGAAACAGCTTATGGGTGTAGCAGACGATTAACTGCAAAAAACTGAATCCGCAGTTATGCTGGGCTGTTAGTGCTAAAAATAACCCTTGAAATGTAAAAAATTAGGTTATAAAGGGAACATACTTTGCCTTTAATCCAAATTTCAGGCATGTAGATTTCCATTTTTAAATTTTCCAATGGCTTTTGAGAGCAACTCATGGGCAGAAATTCAAAAATTACAATTGCAGCTATTTTAACCTTAGCGATCGCTGGATGTGCTTCTGAAGATACACAACAAGCCATCAATCCTGCGCCAATTCCTAAAATAGCAACAAAGTCGCCACCATCGGCTCAATCCTTTAAGAATCCTGTGATACCTGCCAAACAGGTTTCACAAGTTAATCCCGCATCTGTTAACTTGATTCAATCCACTAATGCTACAGAGCGAATAGGGTTACTTCAGGTATCAAAAGAGCGGAGTGACCCGTTTGCACAAATTTTAGGGCAGACGGTTCCCGGAATGCCTAGAACATCTGGAAGACCTATTCCTGTGTTGCCTAAGCTACCTACTGCATCGCTAACAGTACGAAAACTTCCAACACCCAGGATCATAGCTTCAAATCAGAAGAAAAATAACATTGCTTCTGTACCAAAAAAAGTCAATCCTACTTTTACTTCAGTCTTACCTAGAGTTTTGCCTCAAGTTGTCCCCAACCCGACTTTAGTATCTGTATTGCCACCACCAGCACAACCTGAGTTAGCAAGAGCAGTTATTGTGACTGGTGTAGTTCTAATTAGTAAGGAACCACAGGCAATTATCAAAGTACCAGATGAGCCGACAAGTCGCTATGTGCAAGCTGGACAGCGATTAGCCAATGGCGTACTGATTAAACGCATTGAAATGAATGGAGGCTCCAATCCGATTGTAATTCTTGAACAATTTGGTATCGAAGTTGCCAAAATGGTAGGGGAAGGGCCTGTCAACTCAACGCCATCAGCTGCATCTGCTAATGGTAATCCTGTTTCAGTAGCAACGCCCTCCTCAAATCCTTTTAATGTTGGAGCTTCATAGAGATGGAGACTAAGGAAAAAGTTGAATTCGCTGGTTTGCCTTTAGCTGTCTATAGAGAGATAGCAGCTCATTTGCGTCAAATCGAAGGGGTAGAAGTGGATTTAATTCCCCAATCATCCCAACAGTTTGATTACAATCAAAGTCAAATTGGTGGCTTGTCCATCTCGTGGACAGCAAACTCTAGTTTAGAAAGTCGGCAACAAGTTAACCAAATTTTGGCTTACTATCAAAATCGCTATAAGTAACTACGCAAAGTTAATTACAGTCATTGCGAGCGAAGCGTTCGCGGAGCGTCTCGTAGAGATAGCAATCCCAGCCCTTGCGATTGCTTCATTTCGCTTCGCTGCATTCGCAATGACATTGTGTAATTAATTATGTTTACCCACTTATGAATCCTATTTGATTTGTAAAAATTGAAGCTTTAGATTCCCGATTTCTTCAAGAAGTCGGGAATTTTGTTGTTCATGAATGATTAAGTAAGGGTTAGATAGGGGCAATTGATGAATTACCCCTACAGCAGAGTAGTGTTTTAGACAAAAAAAGTGGCTCTGCAATCAGCAGAACCACTAAAGCTTTCGCAAACCTGTTATGATTTAGCGAACTGCCCCTTGAGCAGAAACAGTATCAATCGGTTTCATCAGGTACAGCCGCAATAACTGCCAACCATTGGAAATATAAAGTGGTAGTTTCTGGAAGAATTGTAGGAATTTGGGAGTGTTGGAATTAGCGATCGCACCCAGTTTTTCATTATTGCTGATACAAGTATCTAAGCGCTGATAAAACTCTGGATTCTCTACATCCAGCATCAGAGGGAATACCCGACCTGCATTTTCGTTAGTCTTCTGAATTACATGGATATCATATTCTCGTGCATCCAATCCCAAGGTGGCGTAAAAGTCCTTGCGTTGGATGTCATTGAGATACATTGTCGCAAACACTGACAACAGGAAGAACCGACTCCACAGCCGTGCTTTCCAATCATTCAATATTTGTGGCTGGGATTTCATGATGGCATCAAAGAAATCACCGTGGCGGTTTTCATCTTGACACCAGTTTTCAAAGAACCGGAAGATTGGATAAACCCGATCTTCGGGATGTGCTTCTAAATGGCGATAAATGGTGATATAGCGCCAATAACCGATCTTTTCAGAAAGATAAGTAGCGTAAAAGATGAATTTCGGTTTAAAGAAGGTATAACTGCGACTCTTGGTCAAAAACCCTAAATCTAGGGACAGATTAAAGTCCGACAAAGCTTTGTTCAAAAAGCCAGCGTGACGTGCTTCATCCCGTGACATCAGGTTAAAACACTCTGCCAAGACGGGGCTTTTTCCTTTCAAGCGACGGCCAAGTTCTTTATACAGCAAAAAGCCGGAAAATTCTGCTGTACAGGAACGTTCTAGAAACTCAACGAACAATTTGCGAGTTTCCCCGTCAATATGATCCCAGGATTGGTCAAACTCCTCATCTCGAACAAAGTGATGGCGGTTGTAGTCAGTGCGGAACTCTTCGAGAATGGCTTGTAACTCGTCTTCATTGACGGAGATATCCATCCGCGCCATTTCATCAAAATCGGTAGTATAAAACCGAGGTGTTAACAGGGTTTCTTTTGCCGGGACTTTAATCCCTGGCCGGATTTCTTCAAAGCCTGGTTTTTTGAGGGAATCTACCATGTCTTGATTGCTCTTTCGTCTTTATTATCTTAAGTAGACCCTTCGGGTTCGGCAGTTCCTCATGGGGGAAACCCCCAAGACCGGACTGCCTCACCAGAAAGCCAAGGTTAATGTTCTGTTAAGGCGTAACAGCCCACAATAATCCAATTGTATAAAGTTCAGTCTACCAAGGTGCGGGTGAGAAATTTGTAAGTAAAAGATTAAGAGTTGCAACAATCATTCAATGTTTACGGAATCAAAAATCGCGGATTAGGAGTCAAATAAACGTAGTTCGGTGATTAGCAGGGTTTTGATCAAGTGGAGTAGCACGCATTTTTTGTATTTTAAATCGCCATAATATCAGTAATTTTCTGTAGTTGCTACTACAACATAGAAAATCCATTTTAGACAACAAGAGCAAATCCAAAGGGTTGAAAACAAGATGAATCTTGAAAACAATCAGCATAAAGACCGACTACTTGTCTCTTACATTTTGTGTGCGGCATTCTTTTTCGGATTAGGAGGACTGCACCGTTTCTACAATGGCAAAATCGGAACTGGTTTGTTGTGGCTGTTGACTGGTGGTGTGTTTGGGATAGGGCAGTTCGTAGATTTGTTTCTCATGTCCAACATGGTTGACGAATACGAACACAACCTGAGACTAAAAGCAGGTGTATCTCCTTTTGGAGTACCGTTGAATCAAGCCGTGGTTGCCTCTCAAGTCCACCCTCCAACAGGCAATCAACTGATGATTAAACTGATTGAAGCGGCAGAAGGCAAAGGTGGTATTTTAACTGTTACTCAAGGCGTGAAGTTCACGGGAGCTAGCTTTGCACAAGTGGAAACTACTCTCAATGAAATGTACAAATCAGGTTATGTAAAAATAGATAACGACCCCAATACTGGAGCCGTTATCTACCATTTCCACGAACTTTAAATTGTCATTTTGTCATTTGTCATTTGTCATTTGTTAAAAACCCAACGACCAATGACCAATGACCAATGACTAATTTATACCTAGCCACTTTTGACCGTCCAAGCGCTGAACTAAGCCAAACACCAACAAATCGAGTGTAATTTTGCGCTCATCGATTAAGAAGGACTCAAGAGTGCTAGGTTTTTTGCCTTCATTACAGGAAAATCCCTTTTTTCCTTGAATATCTTCGTCGGGGAAATACAGGTTAAACTGACGCGCACCAGTTTCTTTCCAACTGCCGATAATTTGCCAACATTCTTCAGCAGATTCAAAGCCAGTAATTGGTAATTTTTGCTTGGCAAAAGACACCTGTAAATCTTGCACTCCTTGTTGAGCGATCGCTTTTTGTAAAGCTGGCAAGTAGTCTTGCTCGATAAACTCTACAAATGGCTTATCTTCAACAGATGGGGCTTTTTCCTTTTTGGCGGCTTTAGCGGCAGGTTTTTCTTCTGTTGCGGCGGCGGGTTTTTCGCCTACTGCGGCTTTAGCTGCGGCTGCGGGTTTTTCTCGCTTGGGGGGTGTAGCGGTTGGTTTAGCAGCATTTGGGTTAGTTTCTGGATTTGCAGCTTTCGGATCTGGCGCGTTGGCAGTAGGAAGGTCTGTGGCTTCAGGTGAGTCTGTACTCGGAGCGTTTTCTTCAGCCACACTAGGAGCTTGCTTGTCAACAGTGCTGGGAGCTACTTCTCCCGCTTGATTGTGATTGGTTTGGTCTGCCATTGCTCAGGTCAATCCTTTAATCTAGCTTTGGGAGCGATCGCTCACCTTGATGTATCGGGTATTCTCATTTTGACATATTAGCGGAGTTTGTAGTCAGCACTTAAGTGCTTCGATCCCATATAGCAGCAACGACCTCTGGAAACCCTCTGTACATCTACATAAATTACCCTTGTCTGAATAAAGGATAACCTCACATAGCATTGGGTATTAGAAAACATAAAAATAAAAGCTAATGGATAAAATGCAACTCACAAAACTGCTAATTGGGGATTTTACTTGGCAACGACTGATTAAATCTTTAATTTTTATCTATATATTTTTTGCTGGTTTTGTATATTTTCGCGCAGATAGCATGATTTTTCTATCTCAACCTTCTAGCTATCAGGATGATCCAACAATTATTAAATTAAAAAGTGGAGGAAATAATATCTCAGCTACATATTTGTTGAACAACCAAGCTAAATATACTATTCTTTACTCTCATGGTAATGCTGAAGATTTAGGAGATATAAAACAGATACTACAAAAATTATATGCATGGGGGTTTAGTGTCTTTGCTTATGATTATCGCGGTTATGGTACTAGTCAAGGAAAACCTACAGAAACTCACGCATACGAAGATATCGATAGCGCCTACAATTATTTGACCCAAAATTTAAAAATACCACCTGAAAGAATTATAGTTTTAGGCCGTTCGGTTGGCGGTGGTTCTGCGGTAAATTTAGCAATGCGGAAACCAGTAGCTGGTTTAATTATTGAAAGTTCGTTTATTTCCGCTTTTCAAGTAATAGTACCCTTTCGGATTTTACCTTTTGATAAATTCCCGAATATTGACAATATCAAAAAAGTAAAATGTCCGATATTGGTAATTCATGGAAAAGCAGATGAAGTTATTCCTTTTGCTCATGGAGAAAAGTTGTTTAACGCTGCAATATCCCCAAAACTTTATTTGTGGGTTGAAGAGGCAAATCATAATGATTTATTCTTAGTAGCTGAAGAAAAGTATCGCAAAACTTTACAAAATTTCACTAACCTTGTAGAGATAAATCAGCAATTATCCCGTCCTAGTAATTCATAATTGCTAATGGGCTAGACTTCCCCCTGCAAACTTCAAATCCCCTTAAATCCTATACCAGTTTCTGCCTGTTGCTGTGCCGGAGTAGAATTCATTTTTCCAGACGCAATCCTAGAAGTTTTACGCCAAATACCAAGTTGGCTCAAGAATATCCCCACTAAAATTAAGCTACCACCAATATATTGAGGTAGGTTGGGAGTTTCACCCAAAATTAAATAGGCTGCTAGGATACCTATAATTGGGCTAAAGGAGCTAACCAAGGAAGCTGTAGAGACAGTAGAAGTTTTTAAGCCTTTAATCCAAAAAGACTGACCTACTACCACAATTAACCCACCATAGAGAAACATCCACTGCCACAAGAATGGTGAGAAGACATCAGCGAAATGATCGCTGCCATAGAGGATTAAAGCAGTGAAGAAAAAAATTACAGTTCCTAATGCAGTGCGAAAAATGCTATAGATTCCCAAAGGGATCTGCGAAAGATATTTCTTACCAATAATCGTAGAAGCAGTTCCAGCTATAGATCCTAATACTGCTAAGAGTTCCCCTATGCCTAACCTGAAACCTCCCATATTCATCATGGCATCTGCTGGAGGCTGAAGGATGATAGTTAGCATAACACCGACAAATGCTGCGATCGCTCCGATAAATTCCCAAATATTTACCCGTTCCCTCAATAACCAGACTGATAAAGCCAGAGTTAGAGGCGGTTCCAAGCGTCCTACCAAGATGACATTATTTACCTGTGTTAGTGCAAGCGCCTGGAAAACCAAGCCAGGAGCCAATGCTCCCGATAAAATAGCTACTGCTGTTAGACTGACCCAATCCTTCCTTGAGAGTTGCTTCAAAGTAGCTTTGTTCCACTGTCGCCCATAAATAAGGATCAGAAGTATCAAGGCGCAAAGATTTCCCACAAATAAAACATTACACAAAGAAATTGGATTGCGTTGACCGATAAAATGTTCAGCACCAATTTCTGTTAGCTTCCGGGTAACTGCGCCAGATGCCGCAAAAATTAGCATTGCTAGCCAGAGATATGTTTGTCCTGAAACTCCATGAACTAAGCGATGTGGTCTTTTGGGTCTAGTCACAATAACACCACTGCAATAAAAGCATTGCTCATTATAAATTGCGATCGCGCAATTCAAAATGAGGTTTTGTTGAGAAAATACTTAAATTATGCTGTGACTTTGAGTTACCAGCATTCCCTGAGAAAGTGCTGAGAATCAACTAAGTTTTCTCAAAGGATAAATTCATGAAAATAGTGGCTAAGTTTCAATAAGTTCTCACTCCCGCCTGAGATGCTTGGGATGTTCAGGATAAAAAAACAAGAGAAGTCACAAATGAAACTCGCACCCTTACTTACAAGTTTTGCTTTGGTTGGTTTTTTCACAGTTTGGGACGTACCATTAAAAGCGATCAATCCGTCATTATTACAGGCATCAGCAGCCGAAGAGATGTCTGTAGCGCAGAAACTAGATTTGCTTACCAAGAGTAAGGGTCAGATTGGTAGTGGCGATCAACTACGTCGTTTCTTTTTTGCTGACTTGGAGCCAATCGGTATCCAGGTAGGTGGCGCAGGTCATGTAGTTAACCTTTATAACAAAGCTAATAATGTCACCTTCGCTTACTGTTCGCACTACGATGTGATTGTAGCGATTAAAAAAGGTAAGGTGACAAAGTTTGAACCCAGCGAAGTGAAGTAATATTAAATCGAATTTTCAATTAATATTTTTTTCAAACTAGAGAAGCTATTTAATTACATCTAGGACTTGAAAAAATAACTATCATTGCGTTCGCGCAGCGTCTCGTAGAGAGGAGGAACGACGAAGCAATCGCATGGACTCACTCTTCGTTAGAGATTTTGCGATTGCTTTGCTTCGCTCACAATGACATACCAAAAAGCGGGATGCTCCCGATCGAAAGTGCCTAAAGTCATAGCGAAATACTTTTAAAACAACCTCTTAGAACCTTGAACAAGGAGCTTAAGTTCCTTGCCTCATAAAAGCTTGATTTGATAAAATTTTATAAATCATCGCTATTAAGATTTACCAGATGCTACAATCTCTTTGAAGTTACTACTAGAGTTAGTTACACCTTTCAAAATTTTATTTGATGAGCCATTAGAGCCTATCGTTAATATTTCTCTTAAAATTAATTTATTGTTCTCAATCGATAGAAAAATATCCGTTTCTTCAATGACTTTATTCAAAAATATTGTCAGTTTTTCACCGTAGGTTTCTCTTTTTTGGTCAAAATCTGGAATTTTATCTCTTAATATCTTGTGAATTTGAGATATAGGGATACCACCTTGCTTAAGCTGATTTAATTGCTCCAAATTTTGCTTTAATTCCTGCAAAGCTTGTTTGGTGACTACTAAAATATCATCACTTAATGAATTCTCATTATTGACTTTGTTAATTGGAATCTCCTCTATTTTTGCATGAGGAGCAGGTATAGGTATAAAGCGATCGCAAACAGATTTGAGAACGCGATTAATTTGTCCTTCGTAAGCACATCCAATTACGGTTTTTCCGTATTCGTGAAGCTTTTTCGCTAAAGCGGCAAATGCACCATCACCTGATACAATAACGAAAACTTGCAATGTAGGACGATTTTGGGCTAATTCCATTACATCAATGGCTAGTTGCATGTCTGCTGCATTCCGCTTATGACTGTAATCAAAAATTTGAATAGCTTCAATGCCAAGTTCTTGAATTTCATTCTTTAGCAATCTTAATCTAGAATCACTCCAGTCAGCATAAGCACATTGGATAGCGATTTTATTAACTAAGCTAGTGTTTTCCAGATGTGTTTGGATTTGTTTAAGAGAAAAATTTAAGTTAGGGTTGCTTCTACCCATTGTTAAGTTCTCAATATCATAAAAAATAGCTGTATTGAACTGCTCAATATGAGGTGAAACATAAGCTGTAGGAGTAAACTGCTCTACACGAATCTGACGCTGCTTTAACTCTTTCAACTCAGCTATTAAAGACGTTATTTCTTGCGTTGACTCGGAACTACTTACTTGCTGCTTTAACTGCGTAATTATTGTTTTTAATTCATTAACTTGTAGTTTTGCTTGTTCTGATTCCTGCTGTAACTGCTCAGTTAATGTATTAATCTGGCTTTGGGTTTGAACAGTATGTTCTCGCAATTCACCAACAGTTTTGGAGAAAATTTGCTGGCGTTGTTGATAAGCTGTTACTAAAGCTTGCTGAACAATATCCCATTCCTTGGGAAATGCTTCGCGTGTACACACTTGTAAAACTGATTCATAACCTGCGATCGCAATTTCCAAATTACTTGCGGGGTTCCCTTGTTCAAAGCCTTGAATAATTGTACTCAGTTTGATCAAAACTTTAGCTAAATTAATAGCAATGGCAGGTTCCTGAGCAAAGCGATCACTTACCCATTTTCGCAACATTAAAGCTAAATTATCGTTGAGTTTGCTTAAGTTATGTTGCAGAATTGGATATATTTCCTGATTTTGATAAGTTGCTCTTAATAAATCGATCAGGAAGCTTTGCTCCCGATTAGCAGCTTCGTTTGGCATAGCTAAATCCCTGACAATATATATTTTAGATTAGTATTCCCAAGGTTTTATGTTATCTAACAATTAAAGTGGTGTAATCCAATAAGTGATTCCCCGGATAACTTGTTTGTTAAAACCAAATAGAGGTAAGTTCTCTTCAGTTAAACCCACATAAGTCCAATGTGGAACATCATTTTCTACAGTTTGAAACCAACCATTTTGGTTAAGAGCTTTTCTTTGTTCTTTACTACCTACACGTAAATCAATTGCTAATCCCCAGAGATGTTGTGAAGTTCCAGGAGGTGCAACCAAACCGAGAATTTTTGTTTCTTTGCCTTCTTGAACTTTTGCCAAAACCTGATTATTAGCATATTTTTGCCAAAATCTTAAATTCGTGTTGAAAGTGCGAGTACAATCACCAGAGCCATAACCAGACTTTAGCGGTATTTGTTGTTGGATTCGCGCTTTATTTAAAGCATCAGCCGCAGATTTTTGTAAATAACAGTCCTTAGTACCATCAACACGGCCCATTGTTAAAGTAGCTTGAAACTGTTGGGTTTCTTGTTCATTAGCAAATATACCTTTTTGCGGCAGTTTAATTCTGACATCTTGATTTACAAAGACTGCACCATAAGCTCGCAGCAAAGTATATTCATAAGTACCAGGCTGGGGAATTGTAGGTAATTTCTGGCTAATCGCAGATAAAAAACGCTGTTTTCCGTTTAATTCTGGGTTGGGAATAAACGGTTCTGATATTGTCTCTTTAGAAGTATCAATACAAGGTAATGAACCAGTATCAGAGCATAAATTTAATGGTTGGGCAGTTATAGCAAATTTGTGGTGGGTAATCTCATTACTAGCGACTAAGACAAAACTTATCACGATAACTATAATAATGAAGCTTGTCTTTTTAATAAATCTAGTAATATTTTTGTGTTTTTTGATATTAGATTTCATTATTTAAATAGTTGTTTATTTAATTCAACGATAAATATAACGATATTATTGATGGTTTATACAAGCTATCTAACTATCTAACTTACTTCAATAAAAAATAATTTGTATGAGCTGTTAGGCGTATGAACAATAGCTATGATAAACAACCCGGAACGCTGTCATAAAAATTAAAACCTATAACATTTTTTCTTTAATACTCAATAAAAATAGAAACCTGTTTCTAATTGAGTACTAGTAAATTTGATAACTTTTTTATTAGAAAGTTACATCCATGAAACCACTGGAACAGCTAAAATTGAAAAGAACTCTAAGCTTGCCGATCCTGTAAGTATGACCATGCACAATTCCGTTGAATTTCAAGACGCTTTTGATGTCATAGTCGTCGGTGCAGGTCACTCCGGTTGCGAAGCGGCTTTGGCCTCTGCACGCCTCGGTTGTCGTACCCTGTTATTGACGCTCAACTTGGATAGAATCGCTTGGCAACCCTGTAATCCAGCAGTGGGTGGCCCGGCAAAATCTCAGTTGACTCATGAGGTAGATGCACTCGGCGGAGAAATCGGTAAAGTCGCAGACCGTACCTACCTGCAAAAACGTATCCTCAACTCTTCACGGGGGCCTGCTGTTTGGGCATTACGCGCTCAGACGGACAAGCGCGAATATGCAGCAGTGATGAAGAATATTGTGGAGAACCAAGAAAACTTGACAATCCGCGAAAGTATGGTGACAGATTTGGTGCTGGGTACTAATGATGAAGTCATCGGCGTTGAAACTTATTTTGGTGTAGGGTTCCAATGTAAAGCAGTCATCTTGACAACTGGCACCTTCTTAGGGGGCAAAATTTGGGTTGGCAACAAATCAATGCCAGCAGGACGCGCTGGGGAATTTGCGGCTGAAGGATTGACACAAACCCTAAATCGCTTGGGATTTGAAACCGGAAGACTCAAAACTGGAACTCCAGCAAGGGTAGATAAGCGATCGGTAGATTATAGTAAAATGCTAATCCAGCCAGGAGATGAGGATGTGCGCTGGTTTAGCTTTGACCCAGATGCGTGGGTAGAACGGGAACAAATACCTTGCTACATCACCCGCACCACCGCCGAAACCCATCGCCTAATTCAGGATAATTTACACCTGTCGCCAGTTTATGGCGGTTGGGTGGAAGCTAAAGGGCCGCGTTATTGTCCCAGTATTGAGGATAAAATTGTGCGCTTTGCCGATAAGGAAAGCCACCAAATTTTTATTGAACCAGAAGGAAGAGATATACCCGAACTTTATATCCAAGGTTTTTCTACAGGGTTGCCAGAAAATTTGCAACTGCTTATGTTGCGGACTCTCCCCGGTCTGGAAAAATGTGTGATGTTGCGTCCGGCTTATGCTGTGGAATATGACTATTTACCAGCAACTCAGTGTTATCCCACACTGATGACCAAGAAGGTTGCGGGATTATTTTGTGCTGGGCAGATTAATGGCACAACAGGTTATGAAGAAGCGGCAGCTCAAGGGCTGGTAGCAGGAATTAACGCGGCTCGATTTGCTCGTTCTCAAGAAATGATTGTGTTTGCCCGTGAGCAAAGTTACATTGGAACGCTAGTTGATGACTTGTGTACCAAGGATTTACGGGAACCTTACCGGATGCTCACTAGTAGGTCTGAGTACCGATTATTATTGCGTTCTGACAATTCTGACCAACGTTTGACACCCTTGGGACGAGAAATTGGTTTAATTGACGATCGCCGTTGGGATATGTTTACCAAAAAACAGGGTAATATTACCACAGAAAAACAAAGATTGCAAGCTACACGAGTTAAAGAACATGATGAAATAGGAATAGCGATCGCATCTGATACCCAACAATTAATTAAAGGTTCAATTACACTCAACGACTTACTGCGCCGTCCGGGATTCCATTACGTTGACCTCGACAGGTTCGGACTGGGAAACCCCAACCTCAACCGCGCCGAGAAAGAAGGCGCAGAAATTGACATCAAGTATTCTGGCTATCTCGCTAGGCAACAAAATCAGATTGACCAAATTGCCCGCCAAGCACACCGCCAGTTACCTGCGGATTTGGACTATACAACAATTGATACCCTATCCAAAGAGGCACGGGAGAAGCTGACTCACGTAAAACCACTCACTCTTGGTCAAGCTGCACGTATAGGTGGTGTAAACCCAGCCGATGTTAACGCTCTATTATTATATTTAGAATTGCGTAAAAGCAAGAGCCAGCATGAATTTCCAGCGTTAGCTTAACACAAGCTTGATAAAGACTGAGTATAGTAGTAAGCAGGGAGGTTGGTATGATAGATGACATAACTATTAGTACTGCTATCATTATCAATCCCCAGATTCAAGTTGATTTTAATACCAACGCTCAACCAACTCGTCTCAATAAGACGGCGGATTGGATATCTCATCTGTAATCCTAATTCCCAGGCAGTAGGCGCGGCGTTTCCTCGTCCTAGCAATAACCCAGAACGTCTATGTTACAAGAAGCCAGCACCCGTCTCATAGTACCAGAACCATCAGAAGACTTAATCGCCAACGAGCCTTGGTCGATAGAAAACTATGCTGATGGTCTAATGGATGAACTCTTTGCCGATATCGACAACATTCTGGATGTTAGTGATAATCTGCTTTCTCAAACCGTTAGGCATGGTAGGCAGAACAAATCGAGCCAGTCTTTTGCTGGGGTTTCCGCCCAAGCTCAACGCCAGTCACCTCCAGCATACGTACCTCTGCAAACAGTTACGATACCGCAGATTATCTTGCCAAACGCACAGTCAGTTAGTCAAGATAACCACAAGCACTTGAGTACCGTTGTCTTTGACAACAACACCATTAACCCAGTTAGTAGAAAGCGTCAAAAAAGTAGCCGGACTTTGGGCAAACTGCTAATTGTGGGGACAACTTTAGGCGTGGCGATCGCTAGTATGATCTACCTTGTGCAGTCTGGAGTCGTATATCTTTTAAATCCCAATACCCAGACAGCCCTTCTGGTTTCTCAACCGCAGTCAAAGTTGCCTGTAAAAACAGAAATTGAGGCAGATTTGGTTGACTATATGCTAGGAGCGCTAGCAGTTATAGACAAGCAAGAAGTAAAAAGCAATCAAAAACCTGGCATACCTGCATTTTCCGGTCAGACAAATACTAATCAAACAGCCTTTGGTAACGGGCAAACAACTGGTAATTTACCACCACTTCCACTTCTAGCTAACAATACACCACCAGCCCCTAGCCGTTCTGGAAGCGTTGTTGAGCGGATCTATGTTCCCGTTTATCAAGCACCGTCGCCAATGCACAATGCACTGCCGGCGATTCCTGGTACTCCTACACTTGTACCAAAAGTTGCCAGTGCGTTACAGGGATTTCAACCTAATGTTGTGAAAACTGCCCTGAATAAAGTGCAACAAGCTGCCAAACCTGTAACTGTTGGTATGTTGGCTGCGGCTGTGCAAGCAGAACTTAAACCTGTAGCTGGACGAACTGCACCTATTACTGTGCGCCAAACACCTAAACCTCTCCCTGCATTACCAGTAGTTCCATTACGAGAAGCACTTGCGCCATCAGAACCAACTATTATTCAGGAACAAGTATATCCAGCAACTGCGATCGCAGTTGCTCCAAGTAATACCTTAGAAGGATTGCTAGAGTTAGGTAACAAATCTGCCGCTTTATTTAAAATTGATGGTGTGACTCGTCGCGTCAATATGGGCGAAAGCATTGGACAAAGCGGTTGGACACTTGTAGAGGTTAGTAATGGCGAAGCAGTCATCCGTCGTAATGGTGAAGTGCGATCGATTTACGCAGGGCAGAAGTTGTAAAATCCAATGATCTAACTCACCAAAAATTAACTTCTGACTGGTGGGTTAATTTCAAAATGAATATGATTGTCGTGGCCACTTAAAGAAACACAAAGCCGCTCTTTAATTAGCTGTTGATCGTTGAAAAAGACTGCCCGTACCAGCTTTTGCTTACTAATAGACCTGAGAATAGCTCGTGTAGCATCTTGATCGTATTTAGAATTTGACCAAACAATGCCACCAAAATCTCCATTTTTTAGGGGCAAATAAACATCGCACATCATGCCAGTTTCATGTCCATGATGATCGGGAGTATCGCCTCCATAAGGAAGACTAACATCGTTAATTGCGAATGGAGCAGCTAGGGGGCGAGTATTACGATAACTGCTTTGATAATCTTGGGCAATTTTTTTAATAACATCAGCTAACCAGTGTGTTCCAAAATCATGGTTATCTTGGGTATCTTCTAATTCACCGTTAACAAAACCATTCTTACGATCGCTTTTTGGCATCAACTCCCAGCGTGGTGCGTTAGCTGCTTGCAACCATCGATGAGTGATTCCACCAACATCAACTCGACCATCACCATTAACGGTACTGCGACCAGCAATAATTGATTGAAATAATTTGATTGCGTCAAATAGTCCTCTGTCTCTGTCTGCACTGTTAGGATCGCCCACCCATTTGTAACCTAGTTCATACAATCGCGCCTTAATAGCCTTAACATCATCAGCTTTATTGACTCCGCCAATTCCCACACTACCACTAAGTTTAATTACCTTCGCTCCTGGTAAGCTGGATGGTGTGGGTTGTTGAGTGTTCTCATCGTCTTTGTTATCAAAAGGAACAACAACTTTAATAGGGATTTCTAGAGTTTGATCCTCAACAGAAATTGTTATGCGGCGATCGCCTTCTTGTTTAAAAACTAAATCAAATTGCCATTTACCATCCAGGCTAATTACTACATTTGGGGCTGGAAATCTGTCATCGATGATCGCCGACAAAACTTTGCCACTATCTGCTAAACGAGCTATACCTTCAACCCGGAAAGGTTGCCATACTTCCACTTCTTGAGGCGCACGAATTAGCTGTAATTGTTCCACTGGAGCGACGATAGCAACTCTACCTGCATTGGTGAGTAAATTTTGTGCCTCTGGAAGCAAGTTTACAACTTTAATGACATAGTTAGGATCGGATGAATAGCCTTTAGCCTTGAGAAATCCAAGGAAATTTTCTGGTGTGTTGGTATACTCTTCTAAACCTTTATAAGGAGTGCGAGTTAAAAACTTCCAATAACCAATAATAAAAGCGTCTATATCTGTAAATTTGCAGAACTCAACTTCTTCTGGCTCAGAAGGAACCTTGATTTTCAACGGTTCAGCAAACCCTTTCATGTCAGGAACTCGCCATTTTAATCCAGCAAAATTGTTAGCATTGACAGCAAGATCGCTATTCCCTCTACTAGACTCTAGCAACCATTGAGCCAGGGTAACTTCTTTTAAAATTTGCCGATTTATCTCAGTAACTTTTGCATTTGCAATACCAATTTCTGTAAATATTATTGCTAAATCTTTCTGAGAATAACTATTGACTAAATCATCTAATAATGGCATAAATTTTTCCTATTAAAAACGGGAGCATCCCAATTTTGCAAGCTGACAAGATGATAGATAGATTGTCATTGCGAGTAAAACAAAGCGGAATGAAGCAATCACAGCTTATCTTCACGCACATCTGGGATACTCTCTTAAAACTATTTGCACGCCGGCTTCTCGAATAAGCCGGGGTTCTATATGTTAAAAAATGAAATAGAAATCGTTAATCCTTTTCTACAATTTTGGCGTGTCCAGCGAAAACAAAATGCTCATTTCGGTTTCCCTTACTTTTATCAGGCCACTTAACCCAATAATGGTTTTCCTCAAAATGAGCATCTAATATGGGATAACTCCCTGGCTCAATATCGAATAGAGATTCTTTTGGTATTTCTGATGCCTGTTCTGTAGAAGGCTTTAAAACTGTTTTTGTTGTGATTTGCAAAATGTAGCTTTTATCAGATTTAGCTTCATCTTCCTTTGATTCACCAATTAATCCATCTTTAATGGCTTCAGCCATTTTTTCAGCATCAAACCGAGTCATATCTGTTTTGGAATCACAAAAGCAGCACTCAATTAGAATAGCTGGCATTTGTGTATTTTTGATAACAAAGAAACCTGTACTTTTAACTTTTCTATCATTGAAACCAAGTTTAACAATTTCTTTTAAAACTGATTGAGCGATACCTTTTGATGCATTACTAATGGCAAAAATTTCTGCACCATTGGCTATGGTGTTGAACTTATTAAAATGAATCGAAACAAAGACGTTAACATTATTGGCGTTAGCTTTATTGACTCGTTGCCTTAAAGAATCGTTTACACTACTAGCACTTGTAGGAGTACAATCAATAACCGTATGACCTGCTGCTTTTAGTTTTTGTATCAACTTTGTACCAACTGCTTTAGTTAAAGCATCTTCTTGTTGGATGCCTGTTGCCCCTGTATCGTGAGGAGAGCAATTGTGTCCTATATCAATACCAAATTTCATAGATTTGATGTCCTTTTTATAACTTAAGAGGTACGGGTTAGCTCACTATACTGTATTAATTATTAACCCATAAGCGATCGCTCTGTCGGTAAGAAAAAGTGAGTTGTTACTGTAAAAAATTGTAACGGTTAACATAAAAATCTCATTAAAAAGAGAAATTTTATAAGTTCAATCTATAAATAAAGCAGGCTGAGGCTGACCTATGACGGCACAAGAAGCGCTGAATTTAGTCGATACTCTTTTAGGCTCTACGTTTGGGCAAAGGCTCAATGATGTACAATCTGTGGTTTTGCTAGAAAGCTGGCTGGGACGCACCTATGCGGAAATTGCGGTGCAAATAAGTTACGAACACGACTATATCAAACAAGTGGGTTCTCAGTTGTGGCAATTACTTTCTCAGGTAATTGGTGAAGAGGTTTGTAAAAAAAATATCCAATCTGTTTTGCGTCGCTATCAGCAATCTCAAAGCAATGGATAGTTAAATTAATAATTATTTAGTTACCACTTTCAACAGAATTATGTTTCATATAAGAGCCTTTTCTAGTAAATGCTTCGCCAAGCTTTCACCGTGCCTTTGCCAATTTCGCTATCAACAGTTTGGCCTCCTTCCAAGACTAGTCTGATGTCTAAGTTCTCATCTGGAGCATTTTTTAAAGCAGTGGCTAATTCTTGACTGACAGCAAATGTGCCGTTTGAACCGTCTAATTGAAAAACTTTTTCTCTGATTTTAAGCAAAAGTTTATCAACCTTCTTGGTGGTGGCAAACCTAATATAGTCAGGTCTGGGATAAATACGACCTGCGGTATAAAAAGAAGACCTTGCTTCAACCGAATTTAGGGTTACGAGGACTCGAATGCTTGAAGGAGTCCACAAACTAAGAACTTGCTTTGAACCCTTACGATACAAATAGCCCCCTAAAGAGTTTCGGTCAAAAACCCCAAGAAATTCCCCTTCAAAAGGGTCAACGACTCTCACGGCTTTCGACCAAGGTACATCTAAATCGGGGGACAATCCTGCTGATTTAACTACTGGTAAATCGCTTGATGCTTGCGCTTGGGCAAGATTACCTACCTCTTGAACATTAAAAGCAGCACAAACTTTAGGGGAAAGCACAGTCAAAATAGCCCCTAAAAAAAGAACTGGAATTGTCTGTGATAAGTTCATCATACGTCAGGGGTACAATCTTCAAAGATAGTAGTCCGGCAGGCTTTATAAGTCATCCCCCACAAGACTTTTCTTTGCTGTGAAGCTTTGAAAATTGAGCAAATTTCAGTGTCTTTGGGTAATGTCTTTTGACTGCCGCATTTTCTACGAGACATTTTGCGTAGTTTAATCCAACAATACACTAGTACTAATTAATTATAGTTAGGACTTACGCACACTCTACGAATTCTTGGCGTTCTTGGCGTCTTGGCGGTTCGATACATTAAGCTTTTCGGCAATTTTTGCGTAAGTCCTAATAGTTTCTTAGGTAATATTATTTAATATTGCTAAAAGGTTTGATGTTTTTGTGTAAGAAGCAAATAGTATTTTATTTTTGACATATAGATAAAAGTAGACATTCCCAAACTAGCCTGGGTTGAGCGTAAGCAAGTAAGTATTTGCGGGATTGTTCTAGTTGGCTAATAATACTGGGTTGATGCCAAAGCTGCCAGTAAAATTGCTGAAGATAATCAACTAACCACAGTTGGGCTTCCGTATCTAAATCTTTATCAATTTTCTTAGCTAACTCCAAGGCTTTGCGGTGAGAAGCAGGGGGTTTTTTCAAGTCTTCAAGTAACTCCGGGGGAATAACTTGTAATTGCTCGTAAGATGCGATCGCACTTCCCGCACTACCAGCTGCTATACTCAGCACTGCCTGATTTTGCAAAATTTCTTGATGATTTGTTTGTGTGAGAACAACAGCCAGAGACTCTGCATTTAAACGATAAAAAGGAATGCGTTGACAGCGTGACACCAAGGTTGGCAAAACCGACTCAGGTGTAGGTGCAATTAAGATTAACGTCGCCTGTCCCGGTTCTTCTAATGTTTTAAGTAAAGCGTTGGCTGCGGCTTCTGCCATTGTTTGGGCTTCTTCTAGCACTACCACGTTTCTCGGCGCTTCTAAGGGCGGACGACTTAAAAACTCGGTAATTTCCCGAATTTGCTCTAGTCGAATTACAGGTGGTGCTTTACGCTTTAGTCCTTTCTCAGCCGCTTCTGCTGCTGTTAATCTTTGTCCCTGGTACTGGTACGTCGGCTGCACCCACAACAAAGCTGGATGGTTCCCTTGACGCAAACGGTTTTGTAAAGCCGTAGTGACTCCCATCTCACTAGAAAATAGCAATTCCACAAAGCACTTTGCTGCCAAACTTCTTCCCACACCATCTGGGCCCACAAATAGATACGCTGGAGCAACTCGGTTTTGTCTGACAGCCTGAGTGAGTAATTCTATAGCTTGCTGTTGTCCTATAAGTGGTGCAAATGGGTTGATAGTTCAGTACCTTCGTTAAAATAAGAATATGAAAACAGAGGGCTGATGCAGTAGAGTTGTCTTTTCAAACAACAATTTAGAACCGAAAAAATCCCAATATTTGACATATTAGCACTCTTGCAATGATTTTTACCGTGTAAGTTTCGCAACCTTTTTAAACGCAGAGGAGCGCAAAGTATGCAGAGTTTTTTTGAATAGAATTTGTTACAACAAATTTATGCAATATCGTACTTAGGAAGTCTGAAATGTCATACAAACAATTTATTTATTGCTGGCAAAAATTCTTACCTCGCACCTTAGTACATGCTGCTGTACGTGCAGTGGTAATAATTTGTCTAACAGTGGGGATATTGGGAATCTTAGGAAGCACTGCTCCTATGAGTAATGCTCAAGCTGTTTTTTCTGCTTCTGTCGCAGGTAATGTTCAACTGATAAGTACTACGAAGCGTATCCAAGATAAGCAGACACTATCAAAAACAACAACGCTAAATGCTACTGTATATCATAGTCCCGCTTGTAACTGTTGTGGCGGGTGGATTGACCACTTAAAAACACAAGGTTTTCAAATTACAGACTTTTCTACACCTGATATCGAAACGGTTAAACAAAAGTACAACGTGCCGGATAACTTGTCATCTTGCCACACGGCAATTGTTAATGGATATGTCATTGAAGGACACGTTCCAGCAAATGATATCAAACGTTTGCTGCAAGAAAAGCCAAATGTAATTGGTCTATCTGTCCCCCAAATGCCTGTAGGCACTCCTGGGATGGAGATGGGAGATCAAAAAGACCCGTTTAGCGTATTTGCCTTTAATGACAACAACTCAGTTGCAGTATTCAATAAATACCCGTGATATGTCATTGCGAGTGCAACGTTCGCGCAGCCTCTCGTAGAGAAGAAGAGCAATCCCAAAAACCTTGCGATTGCTTCACTTCGTTCGCAATGACAATTACAATTGTTTAAGAGGTTATTTATAAAGTAAATATTAAGTAGGGTGTGCTACGGCTGTTTAGGAATTTGAGGGTTTGAGAAAGTCTAATTTAGCCGTAACACACCATATTTTTAGGTGCGTTACGCGCTGCTTTAACGCACCCTACAATTTTAGGTTTACTTTATAAATGGTCTCTAACCGGACATGATATTACTGGTTAGAATCAGTTTTAATAAACTGCGATAAATGACTGAACCATTTCTCAAACCAGAAGCGAGATTCTATGGTTGAAGCATTTTGAGAAAGAAGCTCAATTGCATGGTTACAATCTTGTAAACTTGCATGAATTCCCATTGTCTGATAAATGCCACGGGCATTGGAAAAGGCATCCATCGCTTCTGATTCTCGATTGATTTTTTCTAACACTAAACCCAAATTAAACCAAGCATTTGCTTCTGCATTTTGATCGTCAAGGTTCTTTCTAATCTCTAATGAATACTGATGAAAATCAACCGATCTTTGGTACTCTCCCAATGCCTTGTAAGCACCGCCTAAAGCACTTAAGGCCATGCCCTGTCCATTGCGATCGCAGTTCAATTTTGTCAGTTCTAACCATTGGTGGTAAAACTCAATTGCCAGTCGATACTGCCCCAATGATTCATAAGTATTGCCCAAACTTCCTAGACAAATGCTTTCACCGGTGCGATCGCCTGTTTTCCTGCTAATAGTCAACCACTGCTGATAAAACTCAATCGCTTGCTCGTACTTGCCCAGGTATTCATAAGTATTACCTAAACTTCCTAGACAAATACCTTCCCCAGTGCGATCGCCTATTTTTCTAGTGATACTCAACCACTGGTGATAAAAATCAATTGCTCGCTGGTATTTTCCCAGAGATTGATAAGCGTTACCTAATCCAGACAAAGACTTGGCAACGCCTGCGCGATCGCCTATTTCTTTCGTTATATCCAACCACTGGTGATAAAACTCAATTGCTAGATGATACTCTCCAATGGACTGATAAGCATTAGCCAAACTTGCTAAACAAATGACTTCCCTATTGCGATCGCCTATTTCTCTGGCTTGGTGCAAACACTGCTTTTCAAACTCAATGGACTCGATGTTATTTAGGCTCCCTGTTCTAATTACTTCTGTCATTCTCTATAGAAAACGAAATTTTTGGTTGATAAGTTGTTGATTATACGATTTTCTGCGCCTTCAGCACACAATAACAGAACTTATAAGTACAAGTTCTGTGAATATCTAACTTTGTTTTATACAGCAGCGATCGCTGTATATAAAAGGCTTTTATTTATATTGGTAAGAAGCACACGAGTATAGTATACTCATAAATTTAGCTTTATAAAAAATATAAGAAAAACCAATCAATCAGCAGCAGCATAGTCAGGTAATGCACTGAGTTGCAAATTAACAGCACTGAGATAATTTTGGTCGTTTAAAGCTTGTGATGGTAATCTATCTGCATTAACAGCAGCCTTCACCAAATCGGTTGCAATAATCTTTCTGTTCTGAGTTTCAAATACTAGTGTTTCTCCACTAGGAATACCGTGCTGTTTTAAACCTCCCTGATAAGCAAAAGTAACTAGATTGAAAGGCTCTAAGTAATTAACAGGGATAGAATTAATGGATAAATTATTAGAGTTAATAGCAATTGTTTCATCATTACTATTGTTAGTAGCTGTTTGAGCTACGGCAATTCCGGGTACAAGAGCAATAGAAGCAAAAATAAGTGCAGAATTTATTAAAGTAACGAGTTTCATAGGGTTATTTTAGGTAAAATGCGATGGGCGTTCTTTAGTAATAGAATCCTCTTTATTATTAATCTCAGCTTCCTTCAGTCAGTTCACCTGATCGGTTGATATACGACTCACCCAAAGGGGTGAGCTAATTGAGCAATAGAAAGCCCATTAACAGATATAGAACAGAGTGGTTGCCAAATACTTAACTGAGGCGAGTTGAAGATTTATGCCATTTCTCAACTCGCGTCTTGGGTTGCCTCAGCATTGCAGCGATTATTTTTCCAAATTAGCGAAAACTTCCTACGACTCTTTGGTGGGTTCAAGCCCCCACTGATTGCAATTTTTAATTGGAGCGTTCGCGTAGCGTCTCGTAGAGAAGCGACTTGACAAAGAGAGAAGTGCGGGCTACGCCTACGCATTGTGAGCAAAACTACAACAGCGTTGGATTAAAACAATTGGCAAAATCCACACCTGAAGGTATCCGGTTTTGCTCACTAGCCCTGAAACTAGCTTGTTAGCTTAGAGAAGTGTTCAATTGCAAGCTCAATCTTTACTGACAATAATCATCAACAACTATAGTCTTTAAATTTTGCAGAAAAGTTTAATGCAAAGAAAAAAGTGGTTTTCAAGAACGGGAATTGCTTTCCTAATTTTTATCATGGTTGTAGCGGCAAAATTTATGGATAAAACTCACTCCATCGCAGAAATCTACGTGTTTGGGGACAGTCTTTCGGATACAGGAATGGTATTTAGGGCGACAGGAGGAATGTATCCGCCTAACCCAACTTACTTTCAGGGGCGTTACTCCAATGGCCGGGTTTGGATTGAGTATCTTGCCGAATCTCTCCATCTCTCTTCCAAGCAAACTAATAATTTTGCTTACGGAGGATCGACTACTGGCAGTGTTGGCAACAGCTATGTACCTAGCTTACTAAATCAAGTGCAGTCGTTTACACAGACACATCAACCTACAAATCCAGATGCTTTGTATGTGCTGTGGGCAGGGGCAAATGATTATTTGCAAGGGGTAAGCAGTGCAACTGTTCCTATCAAAAATCTGACAACGGCAATCAACTCCCTAACTGATGCAGGAGCTAAAAAGATTCTGGTTGGAAATTTACCAGACTTAGGACAGTTACCTGCCACTAAAAACAGTTCAAATTCTGTGAATCTTAGTGCATTAACACAAGCACATAATCAAGGCTTAAGGCGATCGCTAAAAATCCTCAGTCAACAGCATTCCGATATTGAGATTGTGCAATTAGATGCCAGCGCATTGTATCGAAATGCCATTACAAATCCGGCAGACTTTAACTTTACCAATGTTATCAGTTCATGTCTAGCTGGCGTAGGCGATGCCAGCCGCAGGCATCGCGCCTGTAGTAACCCAGACCAGTTTTTGTTTTGGGATGGCATTCATCCGACAGCTGCGGCTCATCGCATCATTGGGAAAACTGCTTTTTCAGCAATTCAAGAAGCAGGGATGATTAATCCTCGTTCAATGTTAGTTCCCTAAGAGTGTTCCAAAAAATAAATGAAATGATCTAAAACCCGTCATTGCGAGCGAAGCGAAGCAACCCCAGCCCTTGCGATTGCTTCGCTTCGCTCGCAATGACAATTGAGCATTTTTTTACTTGAAGTACTCTAATACCATTTCTTTGTAAAGCTGCCCTAAATCTCTTATTTCTTGGCGTACTTGGCGCTCTTGGCGGTTCGTTCTTTTTCATACAGACTTGGTACAAGTTATGCCATTAAGGACAAAAGACAACCTCACCAGTTGATGTGCAATCTT
Source organism: Nostoc sp. UHCC 0252 (assembly GCF_034931145.1). NCBI lineage: Bacteria > Bacillati > Cyanobacteriota > Cyanophyceae > Nostocales > Nostocaceae > Nostoc > Nostoc sp. UHCC 0252. Next base: position 78,014 of record NZ_JAYGHE010000032.1, read on the forward strand.
ATTTGCGTAACAGCTTATTTGTTAAGATTTTCAGTGCGACAACATTGAAACAGGGCAACTTCTCATCACTATGCCAACATCTACAATTGACGATAAAGACGCAGCAGCTATCCAAGCCGCAAAATTTGGGGTTGCTATATGCGATCGCACCGCCTGGGGACGCATCAAAGTCTCTGGCGACGATCGCTTGAATTTCTTACACAACCAAAGTACTAACAATTTCCAAATACTCAAGCCAGAACAAGGTTGTGATACGGTTTTCGTCACTTCCACAGCTAGGACAATTGATTTAGCAACCGCCTACGTTAGAGAAGACGCGGTAATTCTGCTGGTTTCACCCAACCGCCGCCAATATCTCATGGAATGGCTGGATAAATATATTTTCTACGCCGACAAGGTGGAATTATCTGATATTACAGAATATACCAACACCTTTAGCCTCATTGGCCCAGGAAGCGACGCTGTTTTAGAAAAGTTGGGTATTGGCGAACTCATTGGGCAACCTTACGCTAGTCACAAAGTATACACCATTGCTTCCGCCGAGGGAGTGCGGATTGCTGTCGGTAGCGGGTTAGCCGCGCCCGGATATACTTTAACTTTTCCCAATACTGACAAAGTAACGGTGTGGAACAAATTGTTAGAAGCTGGGGCAGTAGAAATGAGCGATCGCGCTTGGGATGCCTTGCGAATCTTACAAGGCCGTCCCGCGCCAGATTCCGAACTCACAGATGATTACAATCCTCTGGAAGTTGGTTTGTGGCAAACAATTTCTTTTACTAAAGGTTGCTATATTGGGCAAGAAACCATTGCTCGATTAAATACATATAAAGGTGTAAAACAACACCTTTTGGGTATCCGCCTCAGTGCCCCTGTAGAAGTTGGAAGTGCGATCGCAGTTGGCGATGAAAAGGTTGGCAAACTTACCAGTTTCACAGAAACGGCTGATGGTTACTTTGGACTAGGTTATATTCGCACCAAAGCTGGTGGTGTAGGCTTAAAAGTTAAAGTAGGAGAAACTGAGGGTGAAGTCATAGAAATCCCCTTTGTTTCCCATGATTACCCATAAGTAATTCAAGTCAAATATCTTCTTCTTTATTCCTACTGCCGTAACAAAATTCATCTACCCAGGAAGCTAGACTACGGGCATTAGTAGTTGGTATCAATTTGCTTTTAACATTTTGTGGTTGAATATTCGCATGTTTGGCGTTGCTTTTAGCCTCAGTAGTGATTGCTAGCGATCGCACTGCTTTGCCATTACTATTAATTTCAGTGCTAATTGCCAGCAATGCGCCTACAGGGATTCGGATAGATGGCACAGTTTTGGCTTTGCTGTCTACCTCAGCAGTCATTATCAGCGCAGAGGGCGATCCTATTGATTGATATTCCTTCATAAAACCAGAGGCTGGCATTTTTACCGGAGTATCTGGGGCAGTTTTAGTAGCAAATGCAACTGCCAACTCAGGTTTGCGTGTGTGAACTACTTCAGTGGTAGCTGTAATTGATGGCATGACTTGATCGGTGCGTGACAAGTTAGAGTCTAGAGTCTTGGCAAGAGAGTGAAGCGCAATTTTGCTGGCAGTTACAGCCGATGACAGATGTTTATCCTCAAAACGCTCCTCATCTAGCGACTCAATTTCAACTTGGCTGATATCAATAGAATCCTCTAATTTTATTAAACGCAACTCTTCATCAGGATTGAAATTAAGACCTAAAGCGGCGACTATTTTATCTGGATCGTTATTCAGATCCAGCATAAAAGCAAGTATTTCATTAAACTGGGGTTCTAAAACAGATAGTGTTCCCAAAATAAAACCGGACAAAGGACGGCGCAGACCATCATAAGTGCCCCAAATTCGCATTTTGACCAGCCAGGTAATATTTTGCTTGTAGTAAATCAGCCATTTTTGTTTTAAGGATTGACGCAGCTGCTGGATATTCATTGGATGCCTCACTTCAGTCAACAAGATTACAGACCCTGATATTGGAAATTTAGCTTTCTTTCTGGGGATGAAACCGATAATAGAGCATCTGTTTAACTCTTTCACCACCCAGCAAATGATTTTCTATCAGTAGAGATACTTCATTAGGTTGAACGCCGCTATACCAGACCATATCGGGTAATACCAGCACCATTGGCCCATTGCCACATTGTCCCAAACAGCTGCTAGCCGTTATCGTTACATCAGGAACCGGCAAAGCTGTAAAAGCTGCTAATACCTTGGCTGCACCTTGCTTTTTGCAAGTGCGATTCTGACAAACCCGCACACATTTAGAAGAAGAGGATTGGTCTATTATCGGAAAGTTTGATGGTTGAGTTGTCATTTGTCCTTCGTCCTTTGTCATTCGTCATTTGTCCTTTGTCATTCGTCGTTAATGACCAACGACCAATGACCAATGACTAATGACTAATCTATTGAAAGTCCTTTTGAGGCTAGCCATTCAGGGTTGAATATCCGCGACTGATAGCGGGAACCACTATCACATAAGATGGTGACAATGGTATGTCCTGGGCCCAACTGCTTCGCTAGGGCGACAGCTGCGCCGACATTAATACCCGTTGAGCCGCCCATTAACAGCCCATCTTTCCTTAAGAGTTGGTAAACTACCCGCAAAGCTTCTTGGTCATCGATTTGGATGGCATCATCAGCAGGTGCGCCTTCCATATTGGCTGTGACACGACCGTTACCGATGCCTTCGGTGATGGAATTTCCTTCTGTATTGAGTTCGCCGGTTTTGACATAGCTATAAAGTGCGCTACCCAGTGGATCGGCAACAACGCATTTAATCGCTGGATTTTGTTCTTTCAAATACAACGCTACACCAGCATAAGTACCACCAGTACCAGTTGCAGTTGTCCATACATCTATTTTACCATCTGTCTGTTTCCAAATTTCTGGCCCTGTGGTTTCGTAGTGGGCGTGGCGGTTGGCTAGGTTATCAAACTGATTCGCCCAAATAGCGTTTTCCAACTCAGCAGCGACTCTGCCAGATAGCTTGACGTAGTTGTTTGGATCTTTGTAGGGTACGGCGGGAACGGGACGAACTTCTGCGCCTAATGCTGTTAGTGCGTCTATTTTTTCTTGTGATTGAGTATCGGGAATAATAATTAGGCATTTGTAGCCTTTGGCGTTGCAAATATGTGCTAGTCCAATGCCAGTATTACCAGCAGTTCCTTCTACAACAGTACCACCGGGTTTGAGTAAACCTTTCTTTTCCGCATCTTCGATGATGTAAAGTGCAGCGCGGTCTTTGACGGAACCGCCAGGATTGAGAAATTCAGCTTTAGCCAGGATTTCACACCCTGTTTCTTCACTGAAGCTGTTTAAGCGAATCAGGGGTGTGTTGCCAACAGCGCCAACGAAGCCATTTTTAATATCCATTTTGACTATACCTGTGTGAGTGTACCTATAAAAATTTTGGCTTATTGCGATCGCATTTCCCCTTCACCAAGCCAATCAATCATCATCCTGTGCAACAATAGCTGTAGCTTAGTCGGAGTACAAACTATGGACTGGCAACAGTACATTCATTCAGACCCCAAAATTCTGCTGGGTAAGCCGACTGTCAAAGGAACTCGTTTATCTGTAGAGTTCTTATTGGGTTTGTTTGCAGCAGGATGGACAGAACAACAAGTGGTAGAAAACTATCCTACTCTAAGAGGTTGTTTGAAAAGTGTTTCGCTGTGACTTTAGGCACTTTGAGATCCCCCTAAATCCCCCTTAAAAAGCAGGGCTGTTTCATTCCATAAGATGAAGGAGTTTGCC
>NZ_JAYGHE010000033.1:0-81314 GCF_034931145.1 Nostoc sp. UHCC 0252
AAAGATTTCGTTCGACTTGCATGTGTTAAGCATACCGCCAGCGTTCATCCTGAGCCAGGATCAAACTCTCCGTTTTGAAGCGTTTGTAAGCTCATTAGCTGCTCTTTTTTAACTTCAGCTTAGTTATTCTTATTTTCTTTGACGCAAACTACTTGCTGTCTTTTCGCTTTCAAACTATAATATTTTCAAGGTTCTGTATCCCAAAAAGCGTTGCTCTTTCGCGCTCCGCTTCCGGCACTTATTCAATATAGCGAACCCAACTCTTTGTGTCAACTATTTTTTCCAAAATTATTTTGGACTGCGTTTTCGTCCCCTTGAAACTCCCCACAGTACCGGGTTGTAGGCAACAATGGTTTATAAACTGTGCCAACCAATGAAGGGGGAAGTATGAATTTTCAATCCGTTATAGCTTTATTGCATCACTTCTGGGGCAAGCGGGTCTTCCCGAAATGAGTGAAGCTCCTATCTATGCTGTTATGACTCGTGTTATTTTACGTAGTCTTGTTGTCTAAAGATTTACTTTATAAATGGCTTTTTAGCATTTATGTCATCCGATATATATGCATGAGCCGTAGTAGCGATTAACTTAAACATTAGGAAAATACGCGAATTAGCTGGGTTTAGGTTAAAGGGAACTATAAAACCCCTTTGACTTATTTTTGAATGTATTTATGTACAGCCTCACTGCCTGCGTTTCTTAGTATTAGGAGTTTTTAACAAGCTCACTAAGCTATTATGCTGCCGTCTTCAGGCAAAAATTTTTAGTAAAAATCAACCTGTATTAGGAAGTGGGCGATGCACATTGGATTTCTCAACCCTCAAGGCAATTTTGATTCAGGCAACAGTCACATAACGAAACACCCAGATTTTGGGGGTCAGCTGATCTATGTTAAGCAAGTCGCCATAGCTATAGCTCAAAAGGGACACAAAGTTGATATTCTCACTCGTCAAATCATTGACCCGGAGTGGCCGGAGTTTGCCCAAACGTTTGACACTTATCCAGGGATCGATAATGTCCGCATTATTCGTTTACCAGCTGGGCCAAAAGAATTTCTCTCTAAAGAGTTGTTATGGCCTCATCTGGTTATTGATTGGGTACCTAACATCTTGAACTTTTATCAACAGCAAGGTGGCTTACCTGATGCTATGACTGCTCACTATGGCGATGGAGGACTGTGTGGCGTTCTAATTGAAGAGGAGACAGGCATACCTTTTACCTTTACCGCTCATTCTCTGGGTGCCCAAAAGATGGACAAACTGGAAGTGACCCCAGAAAATCTCACAGAAATGGACGAGCAATTCCGTTTCAAATATCGCATTTTAGCCGAACGCCTGAGCATGAATCGCTCGGCCATCAATATCACCAGTACACGACAAGAACGCTTTGAACAGTATTCTCATCGAGTCTATGGTGGTGCAGTGGATGTAGACAACGATAATTCCTTTGCAGTGATTCCACCAGGAGCAGATTTCTCAGTTTTTGGTGCAAAGGCGCATTCCGAAAATGAGGAGGCTATCGAAGAACTCATTCAAAAGCGATTTACACGGGATATTGCAGAAGCCCGTCGAAATTTACCTGTCATCCTAGCATCCAGTCGATTAGAGCTTAAAAAAAATATATTAGGGCTGGTGCAAGCCTTCGCAATGAGTCCAACACTTCAAGAACGAGCTAACTTGATGCTAATTACAGGTGGGCTGGACGCTCCTTTACGAGAAGAGGCTAGTGACGGCATAGCTGAAGAGGTGTTGGCTCCGATTCGAGAGGTGGTCAAAGAAAACGACTTGTGGGGTAAGATCGCTGCATTTGGTTTGTTAGATCAATCTCAAGAGTCACTGGCAGCAGCTTATCGGTTTATGGTTAAACGCCGCTCAATATTTGCACTGACTGCACTCTATGAACCCTTTGGGCTTGCTCCTTTAGAAGCAGCTGTTGCAGGTTTACCAGTGGTAGCAACTAAGAACGGTGGCCCTAGCGAGAGCTTGCGAGAGAAAAATAAGGAATATGGCGTACTTGTTAATCCAGAAGATCCTGCTGATATTGCACGAGGTTTGGAGCGGTTGCTATGTGATGCTCACGAGTGGGAGTATTTTGCCCAAGCTGGTCAACAACGAGTCCTGAAAACGTACACTTGGGAATCTACTGCCGAAAACTACCTGACTTTGCTTGAGCAGATTTTATCTTCACCAAAAGCAGATTATGGGGCAGAACTCCTTCCCATCCATCCGTACTTTCGTAATCCAGAATCGCAGACCGATGTTTTTTTGGAAGAATTGAGCGACCTCTACTTTGGATCTAACCAAAGGTTACTAAGTAAATATAGCCTTTGAAGAAGCTTCAGGTAGTCATCCCAAAATAGCGATCTCAGCTATGAGCAGCCAGCACAAAACGTACTAACTGGTTCGGCAAACTGCTGGTTTTGCTCCATCAATGTAATTCTCAATTGTTTATCACTGATATCAAGTTCGGGTGATTACTTATAATAAAACTTATCAATGTAGGTTGGGTTGTAGCAAGATCCCCGTAGGGGTAGGGCAGTGAAACCCAACATGAACAAGGATCAAGCGTTGGGTTTCGTTCCTCAACCCAACCTACAGATGTTATAAGTATTTAACCGAGCCGGATATGATATCATACATGGTTAAATAATTGTCATTGCGAGTGCAACAAAGCAATCCTAAAAGCCTTGCGATTGCTTTGTTGCACTCGCAATGACGTATCACAAGTAATTTGCCAGACATGATATGACTATACGGCAGTATGTCGAGGACTATCGAGGGTTTTGGCTGGTATTATCGCTCAGGGCGAACATCTTCAAATCTAAATCAGCGATCGCATTGTTCATCAGATATTAATAACCCGCGATCGCACTATTGATACAATAGGTGAGCATTTCAAATTTACAAGCTAGCAAGATAGCTGCGCCAGCCACCATACTGGGAAATGTTTTGTGCATCAGGAATCACATAGGATTCACATAAAAATCCTTTAACCGAAGAACCGTCTTCTAGGTCTAAGGTTCCAATTACCAGGGGTGGCGGGACTGCGGCGACAAAAGTACCAAAGCCTTCTGCACTCAGTTGCCAAACTTCTACTTCAATACCTACCTCAGAACCATCAAGAACTTTTATTAATCCAGGTTTGGCTGGTTGGGTATTGGCAAGGGCATAAAAGCAGTATGTGGGGGCGGTTTTGCAGGTTTTTAGTAAGGTGGCATGGCGTTCTTGCAGTTGGTAGTTTAAGGGCTGCCCGGTGAGATGAGCGCCAACAACAGCAATATTAATCATGTTAGTGGATGCAGTTGTCATGGAGAGATCCTTACAGAAGTTGTTTTGCCATAAGTAACGCCCATCTGATGGTGATAGCGGATACCTAATTCACACAGTGCTGCGTCTTGAAATGCTTGCCCGATTAAGGTAATGCCAAAGGGTAAACCATTCGCACGAAAGCCACAGGGAAGGGCGATCGCACACAAGTCCATCAAGTTGACAAAATTGGTGTAGTAGCCCAAGTTGGTGTTGAGAGCGATCGCATCAGCTTCTACTTCCGCTTTGGTGTAGATAGTCCCTGTGGTAGGCAATGCCAGAATGTTGACTTTTTGCCACTGCTGTGCAGCTTGTTGTTTGAGTGCTTCTAAAGCGTAAAAACTCTTGAAAGTATCTACTGCTGTGTAGCGCAAACCATTGCTAATGATTTGGCGGACAACGGGATGAATGGCATCCGCTTGAGTTTCAAAGAAAGATTGAATAGCTGCTAGCCGTTCTGCCACCCAAGCACCGGAGTAGAGTAAATTAGCAGCTTGGTGGAAGGGCTGAAAATCAATTTCTACAAGATTCCCGCCGATCGCTTTTAACCTCTGCAATCCTTGTTCATATAAATCTGCTGCGGCTGCATCACCGAAGAACTGCAATTGCTCTGCCTTGGGAACTCCAAAGGAAAATGATGATGGAATTGCTGGGGTTTGTGGTGGAATTTGGCGGGAATAACTATCGCTGAAATCAAAGCCACGGGCAACTTGCCATAATATTGCAGCATCTTGGCAATTCAATGTGAAAATGGAAACGCAATCGAGCGAACGACAAGCAGGTACTACGCCGGACGTACTTAATACACCTCTGGTAGGCTTGAGTCCGACAATATTGTTAAATGCTGCTGGAACTCGTCCAGAACCGGCTGTGTCAGTGCCTAGTGAAAAGCTCACCAATCCTGCCGCGACTGCCACGGCGGAACCAGAACTAGAGCCACCGGAAATATAATCGTCATGGAAAACACTGCTACAGGCTCCATAAGGCGATCGCACTCCGACTAATCCTGTGGCAAACTGATCGAGATTGGTTTTACCGATCAAAATTGCCCCAGATTGGAGTAAGCGATCAACTACCGTTGCCGTTTTTTCTGGGATGTAGCTGTAGGCTGGACAGGCAGCAGTCGTAGGCATTTTTGCCACATCAATGTTATCTTTCACAGCGAAAGGGATGCCGTAGAGGGGCAAGTCATCAATATTCCTGTTAGCAAGAACTTGAGCTTGAGCGATCGCTTCTGCTTGTGGTAATAGATGAATCCAGACGGCATCGTTTCCTCGTGCAGCAATCCGGCGGTAAATTTCTGCAATAAGATCACTGGGTTGCAATTGCGCCGTTCGGTAAGCTGTAAGTAGTGATGCAATATCCAGGCTGATCGATGTCATCATGTTTCTCCTCGGACGATCGCTAATATCTGACCGGCAGTGACAAGTTGCCCCGGTTCGCAGAGGACTTCTACCACCGTTCCTGGATCGTCGGGTAACAGAGTCATTTCCTGCTTCATCGCTTCCAACACGATCGCACCTGTATCTTCGGTAATGCGATCGCCCACTTTGATTAACACCTGCCAGACGTTTGCTGTCGTTGGGGCGCTGAGAGCGTAGCAATCATCGGGAATAGTCGTTGCTGCTGCTGGTGGAAGATCGGCTGTAACAACACCGCTTTCATCTTCGGCTGTAACTTTCCAGCGATCGCGTTCTTCTCGAAAGGCAATTCGCTGACGGGTTTGGCATATCGTCGTCTCTTCGGTAATTTCTTGCAAGAACTGTTGATAGTCGCGGAATTTAAAGGTGGTTTCTTCAACTTTTAGTTTGAACTTGCCTTCAAGAAAATCCTCTCGATGGCGCATTAACTCCTCGTGGGAAACTGGATAAAATCGAATTTGATCGAAGAATCGCAACAGCCAAGGTTTACCATCTTGAAAATCTACGGTTTGTTTATAGCGGTTCCACATTTGTACAGTGCGTCCGACAAACTGATAGCCACCCGGCCCTTCCATCCCATAAACGCAGAGATATGCACCACCGATGCCGACTGCATTCTCAGGAGTCCAGGTACGCGCCGGATTGTATTTTGTGGTGACGAGACGATGACGCGGATCAAGGGGCACTGCTACTGGCGCACCGAGATAAACATCGCCTAAGCCCATCACTAAGTAACTCGCATTAAAGAGAATTTCCTTAACCTCTGCGATACTGCCCAATCCATTAATCCGCCGAATAAATTCAATATTGCTAGGACACCACGGTGCATCTTTTCGCACCGACTGCATATATTTTTGAATTGCTAGTTGAGTAGATTCATCATCCCAGGACAAGGGTAGATGTACAATTCGGGTTGGTACTTCCAACTCAGAAATATCTGGTAGATAAGATTCAATCTTTTGTAATGCAGTAACTAAATTTGATTGCGAAATCACACGACTATCATAGTGAATTTGTAGCGATCGCATTCCCGGCGTTAATTCCAAAACCCCATCAATCGAGTGCGTTTGCAGATGAGTCATTAACTCATGCACTCGGAAACGCAATTTCAAATCCAGTACCAAATCTCCGTATTCAATCAGCAAGTATTTATCACTCGCTTGGCGATAGGTAACGGCAATTTGCTCATCAGTTGCGAGAATTTCTGCCACAATTGCCTTGTACTGGGAACTGGGAACTGGGGACTGGGTAAGAAATTCTTTTGAGATTTGGTTAGGGTTTGAATCCACAAACTGATCTTCCCAGTACCCAATCCCTAGTCCCCAATCCCCAGTCCCCACTTCCAACGTTTCGATTTGCCGATCTAACTGGAATTCTTGTTGCAATGCTTGCTCAAAGGTGAGGCGACAGAACTGAATCGTGTTCCCCGGTTTGAGTTGCCCAATTTTCCAGAGTTCTGCTTCTGCGATCGCAGCAGGACATACAAAACCGCCCAAACTCGGCCCATCCAAACCCAGGATAATTGGCATATCTCCGGTGAAATCCACTGTCCCAACGGCATAAGCATTATCGTGAATATTAGAAGGATGTAGCCCCGCTTCACCGCCATCTTGCCGTGCCCATGTCGGTTTTGGCCCAATCAACCGAATACCTGTCCGCGCCGAGTTGTAATGTACTTCCCAATGAGTATTGAAAAAAGTCTCGATGTCTGCATCAGTGAAGAAATCCGGCGCACCGTGAGGCCCATACAAAACGCCAATTTCCCAATGATTGGAGTAGGTGGGAATCAATTCGGGGGCAATAGACTGCGACTCTTGGAATGCAGAAGGATTCAATTTGAGGACATCGCCCACCTGTAACGCTCTCCCACCGTGTCCACCAAACCCGCCCAGAGTAAAAGTTGCTTTACTGCCTAAATAGTCGGGTACATCAAATCCGCCTTGCACGCTAATATATGTGCGGAAACCATCGCCCTGAATATTGCCCAACCGTAGCGTACTTCCTGCTTTCACCGGAACTGCTGCCCAATAAGGAATCGGCTGTTTATCTAGAGTAGCTTTCATCTGCGCTCCCGTGAGGCAAATCACAGTGTCGCAATTGAAGCGCACAGAGGGGCCAGTTAGTGTACACTCTAACCCGGCTGCCGATTCAGGATTGCTTAAAATCCGGTTGCCCAACCGAAACGCTAGAGAATCCATTGGGCCAGAAGGCGGGACACCAACATTCCAATAACCCACCCGTCCCGGATAATCTTGAATGGTGGTCATTGTACCTGGAACCAGCACATCAATTGTATGCGGGTGATAGGTAAAGTTATTAGTAAATTTAGTGGTAATATTACCTTCGCTAAACGTAGAATCGGCAATAATTTGGCGCAGGTATTCCAAGTTAGTTTCAATGCCGTCGATGCGAGATTGAGCTAGAGCAGTTTGCAAAGTAGCGATCGCATCTTCTCTAGATTCACCATGCACAATTATCTTCGCCAACAATGGATCGTAAAACGGCGAAACTTTTGTGCCAGTAGCAATCCAGGTATCGCAGCGAATATCAGGCGCAAACTGCACTTGAGTTAACTCACCCGAACTCGGCTGAAAATTTTTATTTGCATCTTCGGCATACACCCGCACCTGAATTGAATGTCCTTGCGGTTGGTACTGATAGGATGGCAACTCTAGCGATTCACCCGCCGCTTGGCGCACCATCCACTCTACTAAATCTACACCTGTAATAGTTTCTGTTACACCATGTTCTACCTGTAGGCGGGTATTTACCTCTAAGAAGTAGAACTGTTGGGTATCCACATCGTAGATAAACTCAACCGTACCCGCCGACTGATAGCGAATTTCCTGACCGAGTTTGACGGCAGACTCATACAAACGCTGCCGCAAACTATCATTAATATTCGGTGCAGGGGCTTCTTCAATTACTTTTTGATTGCGTCGCTGCGTTGAACAATCACGTTCACCAAGGGCGACGACATTTCCTTTACCATCGCCAAAGATTTGCACTTCTATGTGCCGCGCCCGTTCGATGTATTTTTCTAAAAATACTCCACTTTGATTAAAGTTATTGCGACTTAAACGTTGCACATTGTCAAACAAGTCGGGCAAAGTGTCTTCACTGCGGCACAACTGCATTCCAATGCCGCCACCCCCGGCGGTACTTTTGATCATCACAGGATAGCCAATTTCCGCCGCCGCCTGTTTCACCTGTTGCAAATTATCTAGCAACAAACTACCGGGAACGAGTGGTACTCCGGCAGCTTGTGCGATCGCTCGTGCTTCATGTTTGAGTCCAAATTGCCGCAGTTGATCGGGTGTGGGGCCAATAAACACAATTCCTGCTACGGCACAAGCTTCGGCAAATGCGACATTCTCGCTCAAAAAGCCATAGCCAGGATGAATCGCCTCAACACCAGTTGCTTTTGCTGCTGCTAAAATCGCCTCTGTGCGAAGATAACTTTGCGCCGCCGCCGCTTCTCCCACACACACCGCTTCTCCAGCCGCCGCAACATGGGCAGCATGGGCATCAGCTTGGGAGTAAACTGCAACTGAGGCAATACCCAAGCGATCGAGGGTGCGAATAATCCGGCAAGCAATTTCGCCGCGATTGGCAATCAAAACTTTGTTGAACATCAGCGCTAAATCAATTAAGGGACTTCCAGTTAAAAAAACATCCCATCTTTCTTAGAGGTGCAAGTCCTTGCACCCCTATAAATCTACAAAATAATTTGGGATAATTTATTTTTTGCTAGTCCCTAAGAACTGAACCAGCAACTAACAAGCACAGGCAATATCCTATTTTTGCAGAAATAGTCTCTACCATTCATCGTCGTTCTTTTAGAATTTTGAAAATTCCGAGTTTAGAGGCTCAAGTTCCGAGTTCAGAGGTTTAAGTTCCGAGTTCAGAGGCTCAAGTTCCGAGTTCAGAGGTTTAAGTTCCGAGTTCAGAGGTTCAAGTTCCGAGTTCAAAGGCTCAAGTTCCGAGTTCAGAGGCTCAAGTTCCGAGTTCAGAGGTTCAAGTTCCGAGTTCAAAGGTTCAAGTTCCGAGTTCAAAGGTACAACTTCCGAGTTCAAAGGCTCAAGTTCCGAGTTCAGAGGCTCAAGTTCCGAGTTCAGAGGTTCAACTTCCGAGTTCAAAGGTTCAACTTCCGAGTTCAGAGGTTCAAGTTCCAAGTTTAAAGCTGGTAAGAGACTTCCAAAAAAATAAATTATCCCAAATTATTTGTAAATTTGTAGGGGCGCACATCTGTCAACATCTGTCATTAGTATCATGTTCGGTTAAGGCAAGAGACGCGATAAATCGCCGTCTCTACAAAGGACTAATTATTGTAGAGACGGCGATTTATCGCGTCTTCATGACCATCAAACAGCGTCCCAAACAATCAACCGGATTGGTGTGGGATTATAAGCATTGCAAGGATTGTTGATTTGTGGACAGTTAGAAATCAATACCATCACATCCATCTCTGCTTGGAGATCGATGATCTTTCCGGCTTCTGAAATCCCATCGACAATTTCCAATGTGCCGTCTTCGCTAACGGGAACATTCATGTAGAAATTTATATTGCTGACGAGATCGCGTTTGTTCATCTCATACTTGCTTAGTTCCAGCAAGTAATTCTCGACACAAGCGTGCAAATGTTTTTTGTGCAACCCATAACGAACTGAGTTGCTTTCCATACTACAAGCTCCGCCCAATGTATCGTGTTTGCCACACTCATCACGGATGACGGTCATCATCACATTTCCTTCATTGGAAATCAACTGAGTGCCTGTGGTAATGAAAATATTGCCTTGACGGACAATGGTATCAGGAGCGCTATAACGTTCTGAGGTATCGTAGGGGTTGTAAAACAATGTATCAACGGCTTGATTACCTAATAGATCGATAATCCGTAAAATTTGCCCTTTTTTAATTACTCTCGACCAAGGCTGACGGGCAACCAACTCCTGATCGTAAATTGCTTTTGCTGGATCGAGTTCAATGGGTAATGTTGCGACCATAATAAAACTCCTGTTCTATTCAGATATTAAGAAATTAAGTTACAGATTCCAGCCCAACTACTCCTGAGCAAACAAAGCATCAGTGTTAATGAAACCACGAATCACTTCTTCATTTGCAGTGCGACAAAGATCGTCTGGTGCAGGTGCAGGCGATTTCCAAACAGTAAGTTGAATTGGCTTAGGCTTGTAGACTGTATCGGGGTGTAATACATGGGGACAGTTTGAAATAATCACCAACACATTCATTTCCGCCCGCAAATCAATAAAACTGCCCGGTTTCTCATCGCCTGCAATATATTCCAAGTCTCCATTGGGACGCACTACCACCCGGCTGAACAAATTGAGGTTAGGCATTAGGTCTTTGCGGGTTAAACCACGCTTGCCCAACGCTTTAAGAAAATTGTTGCGGGAGTTGTTGTAATCGCTTTGGCCATATTTGTTGTAAGCCGCTTCGCCATACTTTGCAGCGTTGCTGGCAGTATTGCTACAACCACAAATTAGATCGTGATAGCCGCAGGTATCCTCGGTAATGGAGAAAAGAATCCGCCCCATATCAGAGTAAATTACCATACCCTTTTTGAGGAAAGCGTTGAACTGAATCTTGGCGGTATCTGCCACGTTCAGGCGCTCAATCGGGCTATCTGCGTTGTAGCAAATCATCGAAACACCTTGAGAACTTTCCAAATCAGTCACACGCAAAGTATTTCCCCGTTTGATAACGTAATGCCAATAAGCGCCACCAGGCAGCTTTTCATCGAGCAAAATTAGGTTTGGATCAATTGACCCCAAATTCGGCAGAATAGATGTTTGCACCATAAAATTCTCCTTTAACCAATAATCTGCCCAAAGTTGGGTTTTCCAATATTTTATATCCCTCTTCTGTCACTCTCTGAAAACATTTGTCATTTCTGACTTCCAGAGCTTTTGTACAGGAAGCGATCGCCAGATTTTTTCCTAATAACAAATACAATACCAATTTTTTTTCTAATAGTATAGCTTGTATTGATTGCCTCATGGGGCTTCTAGTGATCGCCCTCCCAGAAAGTGACAGAAGCCCTCAAGCAGATCGATAGTAGTCCTACTTTAAAAGCGTGAGTGATTGGTGCAGAAGAAATCAAACGTGAATGTTTAGAGATGTAGGTCAAAAAAAAACAAGATTTGGTTGTGGACGGCAGTTAAATTTTCAATCAGCAACGCCTAATTTTTAGCTCTTGTTGTAAAACAGCTTCAGACATCTGGGAATACTAAATCTGGAAATACTAAGGATTTAGCAGTATGGTCGGCATTCTTGTTAGAGTTCCCGGATATCACATAACTGAAGAACTTTACAACGGTTCCAGAACCCTAGTTTATCGAGGATATAGAGAGACTGACTCATTACCTGTAGTAATCAAACTGCTGAAAAATCCTTATCCCAGCTTCTCTGAACTCTTGTCGTTTCGCAACCAGTACACTATTGCTAAAAATCTCAACTCACCGCTAATCATCCAAACCTACAGCCTCCAAGCGTACCAAAATGGCTATGCGCTGGTGATGGAAGACTTTAGGGGGATTTCTCTAAAAGATTATATTACCTCTGACCAGAGGCAATATATCGCCTCTCTACAAGAGTTTTTACAAATTGCGATCGCACTGTGCAATACCTTAGATATATTATATCGAGAGCGGATTATTCATAAAGATATTAAACCCGCCAATATTTTAATTAATCCCAAAACAAAAGAAGTTAAATTAATTGACTTCAGTATCGCCTCGCTGTTACCACGGGAAACCCAAAATATACAAAACGCCAATACTCTAGAAGGAACTCTTGCCTATCTTTCACCAGAACAAACTGGACGGATGAATCGGGGAATTGACTATCGCAGCGACTTCTATTCATTAGGTGTCACCTTTTATGAATTACTTACGGGACAATTACCATTTATCTCCGACGAACCAATGGAATTGCTGCATTGTCATCTGGCAAAAACTCCCATTGCAGTGCATCAGATAAATCCTAATATTCCATTCATTTTATCTGAAATTATCAGCAACTTGATGGCTAAGAATGCCGAAAATCGCTATCAAAGTGCATTAGGAATCAAGCACGATCTGGAGATTTGTCTAAGTCAATTACAAGCCACTGGTAACATTGAATATTTTCCATTGGGAGAGCGAGATATTAGCGATCGCTTTACCATCCCAGAAAAACTCTACGGTCGAGAAAAAGAAGTTGCTCAACTATTAGCTGCCTTTGAAAAAGTCAGTACAGGTAGTACAGAAATGATGCTAGTGGCAGGTTTTTCTGGCATTGGGAAAACTGCCGTTGTAAATGAAGTTCATAAACCCATTGTTCGCCAACGAGGCTACTTTATTAAAGGCAAATACGACCAGTTTGGGCGCAATATTCCCTTTAGCGCCTTTGTCCAAGCCTTCCGAGATTTAATGGGGCAATTCCTTTCGGAGTCAGACGCACAACTACAAATCTGGAAAACCAAGATTCTCGAAGCCGTCGGAGAAAACGGACAAGTCTTAATTGATGTTATTCCATCGCTAGAGTGCATTATCGGCAAACAACCCCCAGCCACAGAACTATCGGGAACTGCTGCCCAAAATCGCTTCAATCTGCTGATGCAGAAATTTGTGCAAATCTTCACTAGCATTGAACATCCCTTAGTAATATTTTTAGATGATTTACAGTGGGCCGATTCTGCATCGCTGAAATTGCTGCAATTGTTGATGTCAGGAACAGGGCATTTATTAATTTTAGGTGCATATCGGGATAATGAAATATCATCGGCTCACCCATTCATCCTGACTGTAGATGAGATCGTCAAAATAGGGGCAGTGGTTAATACTATTACACTGCGATCGCTAAGTTTAACTGATATGAATCAATTGGTGGCCGATACGCTAAATTCCGAGTTATCTCTAGCTCAACCATTAACAGAATTACTATTGCAAAAAACCAAAGGTAATCCTTTTTTTACCACGCAATTTCTCAAAGCATTATATGAAGGTGGACAGATTAGTTTTGACTTAAAAACACGATATTGGCAGTGTGATATCGCTCAAGTCAGAGCCTTAGCACTCACCGGTGATGTGGTGGAGTTTATGGGGCTGCAATTGCAAAAGTTGCCAAAGGAAACTCAGAATGTTCTCAAACTTGCGGCTTGTATTGGGGCACAGTTTGATTTGAATACGCTGGCGATCGTTTCTGAACAATCATTAGAAGCAACGGCGGCTGATTTATGGAAAGCTTTGCAAGAAGGGTTGATTATTCCGAATACGGAAATTTATAAGTTTTTTATTCAGTTTGATAGTGCATCGGTTTCTAATGCCGCAGCAAATCCGACTTATCGGTTTTTGCACGATCGCATTCAACAAGCCGCCTATTCCCTGATTCCCAACTCTGAGCAACAAATTACCCATCTAGAAATCGGTAGATTACTAGTTTGCAACAGTAGCGAAACCCAGCGTCAGGAAAAAATCTTTGATATTGTAGGTCATTTTAACTTAGCCGCCGAGCTAATTACCCTGCCTCAAGCCCGCTATGAATTTGCCACCCTAAACTTGCAGGCAGGCAAAGCTGCCAAAGCTTCCGCCGCCTTTGATGCTGCCTTCATGTTTGTTAGCAAAGGCATTGATCGGCTGCCAGATGGACAATGGCAAGATAACTATCCCTTGACTTTGGCACTGTATGATTTAGGCGCTGGAGTCGCTTACTTATGCAGCCAATTTGAGCAAACAGATCGACTAATTGCCTCAATTTTGCAAAATGCGAGAAACTTACTCGATAAAGTTACTGCCTACGAAACTAAAATATTGGCTGAAATTGCTCAAAATCAGATGCCAGATGCTATTTGTACTGCCCTAGATGTGCTAAAGCAGTTGGGAATTCAGCTTCCTAAACAACCTACTAAAATTGATGTCTTGCTGGGATTAACCAAAACTAAGCTGATATTGGGGACTAAAAAAACAGCGCAGTTAATCGATTTGCCCAAGATGAACAATCCCCAAGCACTAGCAGCTATGCGAATTTTATCGAGTGCGACATCTGCGACTTTTTTCTGTGCCCCACAATTGATGCCACTATTCGTATTTGAGCGGATTAACTTATCGGTTCGCTACGGTAATACCGCCCTCTCAGCCGTTGCCTACGCTTGGTATGGACTGATTCTTTGTGCGGTGGTGATGGATGTTGAAGCGGGTTATCAGTTTGGACAATTAACTCTGCAAGTATTAGAGCGTTTTAATGCTACTGATTCAAAAGCACAAGCTCTCTTCATAAACTGTACCGCAATCAGCCATTGGCGCGAACCTCTGAGAGACACCATTCCACCCCTGTTAGAGGCTTACCAAACAGGGCTGGAAACAGGAGATTTAGAATATGCGACTTGGGCGGCGTTTATGTATTCTTACAGCCAGTATTGGGCAGGAAAACACTTGAGCGAGATGGAACCAATAATCCGATCGCTGATGGTAGCGATCGCCCCATTGAACCAGAAAAAGGGCTTAATTTACCTGCAACTTATTCATCAACTTGTCTTAAATCTTCTGGGTAATATCAAGAATCCCAGCATCTTATCGGGGGAAAGTTATCAAGCCGCCAAGGTAATTCCTGGACAACAAGCCAGCAAAGATAACTTAGGGTTGTTCATGAGCTATGTTAATCAACAATACTTACATTATTTGTTTGAAGAGTATGCACAAGCCGTTGAAAAAGCGAAGGTAGCAAAACTTTATCTTGACGGTGGTGTATCAACAGTTTTCACAGTCCTGTATTACTTTTATGAATCCCTAGCGCAGTTGGCTGTTTATCCCCAAGTCCCATCTTCAGAACGTCAGCAAATTCTCAAGCAGGTTAAAGGGAATCAAAAAAAACTGAAGAAGTGGGCATTTCACGCCCCAAGTAATTACCAACATAAGTTTTTACTGGTAGAAGCAGAACAATATCGGATACTGAAGAAATATCCAGAGGCGATCGCTCTTTACGATCGCGCCATCGCCCTCGCCAAAGAAAATCAATACCTCAACGAAGAAGCATTAGCCAACGAACTTGCCGCCAAATTCTATCTCGATTGGGGCAAAGAAAAAATCGCTCAAGTCTACATGGCTGAAGCCTATTATTGTTACACCCGTTGGGGAGCCAAAGCCAAAGTGGTTGATTTAGAAACGCGCTATCTTCAGCTACTCGCCACAGTTTTGCAAAAACAGCAACCATCTTTCATGCCCAAGGAAACAATAATTCCTATCTCCTCTTACACGCTGCAAATTTCCACCCACAGTAGTACTAGCTTCTCAGAAGCCTTCGATCTAGCGACTATTCTCAAAGCTTCTCAATCGCTCTCCAGTGAAATTGAGTTAGAGAAATTACTCTCAACTCTACTTGAGATCGTACTCGAAAGTGCAGGGGCTGATAAATGTGCGTTGCTGATGCCTTCATCCAATCGCTGGGTAATTGAGGCATTCTCTCAACTCGAACAGCCTGCCATTATTTTGCGTTCGCTACCCGATGATAATGGTCAAAGAGTACCCGTTACCTTAATCAATCGAGTCAAAAATACCCTCTCCTTGGCTGTAATTGAGAATGCAGTAGTTGATCCAACCCTAGCGGCTGACCCTTATATTATTCGTTTTTCACCTAAGAGTATTCTGTGTGCGCCAATTCTCAACCAAGGCAAATTGATTGGCATTTTGTACCTAGAAAATAACCTGACAGTGGGAGCGTTTACTAGCGATCGCCTACAAGTTCTCAAACTTATAACTACTCAAGCAGCTATTTCTCTTGAAAACGCCCGATTATATCACAAATTAGAGAATTATTCCCATACTCTGGAGCAAAAAGTAGAAGAACGCACCCAGGAAATAACAGAAAAAGCTACTCAGCTAGAATTAACACTGGAGAAGCTTTACTCGACTCAAGCCCAACTTATTCAATCAGAAAAAATGTCCAGTTTAGGACAGCTAGTTGCGGGAATTGCTCATGAAATTAATAATCCAATTAATTTCATCTATGGCAACTTACAGCCAGCGAGTGAATACGTTGTATCCTTAATTGAATTAAATAATTTATATCAACAACTTTATCCGCAACCATTGCCAGAGATTGCCGAGAAAATCGCCGATATTGAATTAGAATTTATGGTGGATGATTTACAAAAGCTCCTGTCATCGATGAGGGTAGGAGCAGATCGCATCCGTCAAATTGTGCTGTCACTGCGAAATTTTTCCCGCTTGGATGAATCAGAAATCAAACCAGTAGACATTCACTCTGGTATTGATAGCACGCTGTTAATTTTGCAGCATCGACTTCAAAATAATAGTAAACATCCAGAAATTACAGTTATTCAAAAATATGGTCAAATTCCTTTTGTTAATTGTTATGCATCTGCTCTCAATCAAGTATTTCTAAATATTATAAATAATGCTATTGATGCTTTAGAAGAATCAGATACAAATTCCCAGCCGACTATTATTATTCAGACGGAATCAAAAGAAACTAAAAAGATACTTATCCGCATTATAGACAATGGTGTAGGGATGAGCAAGTCTGTGCAAAATAAGATATTTAATCCCTTTTTTACGACTAAACCCATAGGCAGTGGTACAGGGTTGGGATTATCAACTA
This sequence comes from Nostoc sp. UHCC 0252, assembly GCF_034931145.1. Classification (NCBI taxonomy): domain Bacteria; kingdom Bacillati; phylum Cyanobacteriota; class Cyanophyceae; order Nostocales; family Nostocaceae; genus Nostoc; species Nostoc sp. UHCC 0252. Next base: position 16,344 of record NZ_JAYGHE010000033.1, read on the forward strand.
GCTATTCGATTGTCGTAGAAAAACATGGAGGTCAGTTAAGCTGTATTTCCGCACCAGGAGAGGGTACAGAATTTATCATTGAAATTCCGGTGTAATTTTTTATATATACTAAAAATATCTATAGTAAATGCGCCCATCGCTGTGCTTACCTCAATGGATTATTGTCGGTTTGAGCCACTTTAAAAAGTGAGATGCTCCCGGATTAGTAATACCCGGATTTCTCACCACACCTCTTAAAGCCTGCGCTTGTGCAGGGTAGAAGTAATGAGTAAGAAGTAAGAAGTTTTTACTCATTACTCATTACTCATTACTTCTCCCCTGCTCCATCAAACGCCTCGAGCTTGTGAGAAATGCGGGTAATAGCGATCGCCACAGACAAAGCTCTATGGTAAATATGTTAAGAACAAGAATCAGTCAGCAAGTGAAAGTTAATAAGCGAAAATTGCCAGTTTGAACTTGGCAGAAGTTAGATAAAGTTAGTTGATTGTAGATTAAAGGTGAAAATTAAGATTTACTGGCTGAACCGTTACACTAAAACAATTTTACGAGATGTAGGCTTATTACTCCATGTACCAGGTGTAATGGCGCTGCTATCATTACCCGTGTGCTTGATATTTGGTGAGTATTATGCCATTTGGCCGTTTGTATTCACAGCAATAATTTCTTTTAGTTTAGGACAGTTGCTTTATCAAGTATTTCGCCAAGCTGAAGCCGCAGAGATCCAACACGCAATGTTAATCGTGGCTTTGAGTTGGGGAGTAATTCCTCTATTGGGGACGATTCCGTTTGTGGCGATCGCTTCTTATCTGGCTGCATTTCCCGAAACCTCGCAAACTATCCGTGAGTTTCAGCATCCTTTAAACGCTATCTTTGAAGCTGTTTCTGGGTATACCAGTACAGGATTAACAATGGCTCTTGATGCGAGTCAGCTACCTCACACGCTGCAATGGTGGCGATCGTTCACCGAGTGGATAGGTGGTGTGGGAATAATTGTACTCATGCTGTCGGTGCTTGAACCCAATGCAGATCCCGATCAACTCTACCAAGCCGCAGGACGACAGAAAAAAATTGCTCCCACGATTGCTGGAACTGCGCGTAAAATTTGGAAAATTTACCTGCTATACACGGTATTTAGCGTACTGGTATTAGGTTTATTAGGTATGCCTTGGTGGGAAGCTGTTAATCACGCCATGACTGGCATTTCTACGGGTGGTTTTTCCATTACTAGCGATAGCTTGACTGTGTATACACCAATTTTAAAGTTAGCTGCGATCGCAATTATGATTGCTGGAGCAATTAGCTTTTCGGTACACGCACAATTTCTCAGTCAGCGCCGACTCTCTCCCCTGTGGAGAAATCCTTCACATCGGGCGCTATGGCTACTACTAGTATTAGGAACAATATTACTGCTACTTACACATTACTCGTTTACAGGGTCACTTAGTTGGCTCGACAGTTTATTTCAATGGGTTTCAGCCTTAACAACCTGTGGTTTTAATACCGTTAAAATCCAAGATTGGAGTCCCAGTGCCAGATTGTTGATGAGTCTGGGAATGATTTTTGGTGCGGCTTCTGGTTCCACCTGTGGCGGACTCAAACTTAGTCGCATTGTTACTCTATATAAAGCTGTAGTGTGGCATTTACAGCAGATATTTCTCAAATCTGACCAGCATATTAAATACAAGCTTGATGGTCAAGAACTTACGGAAATTGAAGCTCATCGTCAAATTAGAACAGCTACAGTTTTGACAACACTTTGGCTAGGATTTTTAGGAGTGGGAGTATTTGTTTTGCTCCACGTTGTACAACCGCAATATACAGTTCCCGATGTCATTTTAGAGGCAGCTTCCGCAATGGGAACTTCAGGATTATCAGTAGGAATTACCAACCCAGACTTGCATTGGATAGGTAAACTAATTTTAATTTTGTTTATGTGGATGGGACGAGTGGAAATTATTCCGGTGCTAGTGCTGTTTGCTTCCTTTTTACGTCCAGTACGGCAAGTAGTTAAGATTAAAACTGGGCAATAATTATTAATGGGCATTAGGTATAGAACATCTACCTATCGAGTTCAATGGCTCTTATGCCAATTTAATACGATATCTATGTATCTGGTAACGATCGCCAACACTAAATGAATTGCCAATTTACCCTGAAGCGGTTTTGAACTATATATTTTGTGATGCACCTTATGACAAATAAATATAATATTCTTTGCTGGTTAATCTGCGGAATGTGGGATTTAAGTGCGAAGTTTGAAAAAGGTGCGATCGCATCATCAGAAAATCCACACCAAGAAGGTTATTTAGTTGGTACTAATCATTTACCTAGAATGGGAGTAATTTAAGATTCATCTAGTGAATCGCCACCAATAAACAATCTTTTTTTACTGCGCTTCAACTGTTTCCAAAGTGCTTTAATTTGTTTGTAAGCATCTTCTGGTTTAAGCTTTCCAGATGTTTCTAAGCTGGCAATGTAGCCAACTTTGTGAGCAAATTCTTGAAGGTTGGCATTAAATACTAAATTCTCTGGCTTAACTTGACCGTAATAGCGACTACGAACGTAAAGAAATTTGTTTTTGCTGTCAAGATTAGGCTCATCCATTACTTCACCCCCAATTAAGTGACTTTTAGCAACGATAATCACAACAAAGATTAATTGCTTCAATGAAGAAATTGCCGCAATTATTGTTGAACCATGAGCGAGTCTAAAAGGGAACACAAAAATAAGTATACAGCAACTAGCCAGTTGTTAGTTATCTGGGCTAAGTATTTTTTCCTTCGCTCTATATCTGACCACCTCGAACCAAGAGTTTATAGTCTGCACTAGTTTTTCAGTTTTTCAGACTTTACAACTACCCATTGTGTTACACCCGCCATTCCTCGCCAGCCCAAAAATTTACCAATAGGTTCCGCCCTCTGAATGGCAACGCGAATTAAATCTCCACCGACTCGTTCATGCCATTGAAATAAAGTTTGCTCACCCTTTACCGTCACTACATTTGCTACCAAACGTCCACCCGGCGGCAGTGCTTCCCAGCAAACATCAAAAAGTCCCGTTGCTGTAACCCCACCACCAATAAAAATGGCATCTGGTGCTGGTAGATTTTTCAGGGCATGGGGCGCTTTTCCTTCAATAATTTGCAGATTTGGAGTACCGAGAGTGGCGGCATTATCGGCAATATAGAGTAGTCTAGATGAGTTTTGCTCGATCGCGATCGCTCGACACCGAGGATTACTCCGCATCCATTCGATGGAAATTGAGCCACAACCCGCCCCAACATCCCACAACAGTGCGCCTGGTGTAGGTGCTAAAGCTGCTAAGGTAATTGCCCTAACTTCACGCTTTGTTAACTGTCCATCGTGGTGGTAAGCGTTATCTGGTAATCCTGGTAATCTTGGCAAAGGGATAACCCCAGCATCAGCAATACAATAAACTGCGATCGCATTCAACGCAGCAATTTCAGTTTCACTCCAAGATGCAGCCGTCCCTTCTACAATTCTCTCATGAGTGCCGCCCATACGCTCCAGCACGGTAATTTTGCTGCTACCATAGCCGCGATTTGTCAAAATCTCTGCAACAATGGCGGGTGTGTCCTTTCCTTCACTCAAAATCAACAGCCGCGCTTTTGGGTAAATATAAGACTGGAGTAGAGAGGATGGACGACCATTCAAACTCAAGGTTTCCACCTCAGTTAAAGACCATCCCATCCTGGCACAGGCGAGGCTAAAGGTTGAAGGTGCGGGGATAATTGTCATTTCAGAGACGGGAATTCGCCGCATCAAGGTGACACCAATGCCGTAACACATCGGATCGCCGCTTGCGAGTACGCAAATTGACTCACCTCGACGCTGAGTGATTTCGTCTATAGATGCGCTAATAGGGGATGTCCAGACTAGTTTTTCACGTTGATCGTCTGTAGAAAGCATAGCTAAATGGCGATCGCCTCCCACAATTACTTTAGCTTGATCGAGTAAAGAACGAGCGATCGGGCTTAACCCTTGTAATCCATCTTCCCCAATGCCGACGATAGAAAGCCATTTCCCTGTCATGCTAATTCATGATTAATAACTAACTCTTTCTTCTTTCTTTTCTTTGCGTCCTGCCCTGCGGGAAGCCACTCCGTGTCTATGCGTCCTTCTCTAACGAGACGCAGCGCGATAACGGTTCGTTTCTTAATCTATGTTTTTCACAACTTAAATAGGATTGCTATGTAATGTCTAAACTAGTTTTGAAAGTTCGTAGTAAGGACTTTAGCGCTGAAAAAATAAGGACTAAAGTCTTTACTACGAACTTGCTTACTTGATAACTTTTAAACCAACGCTGCTGTTGCTTTCAATGCAAAAATTTTCTCAATCACATCTTCTACAACCTTATCTGGCGTGGAAGCACCAGAAGTAATTCCCACGACAATTTCACCGTCTGGCAACCACTTTTCTGTAGTTATTAACTGCCCATTTAATTGCCGATGTTCTATAGAATCTCCTGATTTAATCCGTTCAACAGTATCAATATGATAAGAAGGAATTCCTCGCTCAAAAGCAATTTGTTGCAATTGCGTAGTATTGGATGAATTAAAGCCACCAATTACTACCATCAAATCTAATTTATGTTCCACCAATTCCAACATTGCATCTTGGCGTTCTTGGGTGGCATCACAAATAGTATTGAAGCTTTGGAAATGCTGATTTAACTCGGTGGGGCCATACTTCTGTAACATAGTCCGCTCAAAAAGCTTGCCGATTTGCTCAGTTTCGCCTTTTAGCATCGTAGTTTGGTTAGCAATACCAACTCTTGCTAAATCTTGATCGGGGTCAAATCCTGCTGAACAAGCTTTAGCAAATTTTGTCAGGAATTCTTCACGGTCGCCACCATTGATAATATAGTCAGCAACATATTGCGCTTCTTGCAAATTCAACACAATCAAATACTTGCCAGCAAAGGAACTAGTTGCAACTGTTTCTTCGTGCTTATATTTACCGTGAATTATTGATGTATAATCGATTTTTTTGTGCTTTTCTACTGTATTCCAAACTTTAGATACCCAAGGACAAGTCGTATCAACAATTTTGCAGCCTTTATCGTGAAGGATCTGCATTTCTTGAACGCTAGCTCCAAAAGCGGGTAATATCACTACATCACCAATACCAACAACAGAAAAGTCTTTATTCTTTCCTTCAATGGGGATGAATTCTACTTCCATCTCCTGCATTCGCCGATTTACAGAAGGGTTGTGGATAATCTCGTTAGTAATCCAGATATGTTCTGTGGGGAAGTGCTGACGAGTTTCGTAGGCCATAGCCACAGCCCGTTCTACACCCCAGCAAAACCCAAAGGCTTGTGCTAGTCGGATGGTAACATCACCTCGTTGCAAGATGTAATTGCGATCGCGGATTTCCTGAATCAAGTTACTCTGATATTCAGATTGCAATTGGGTAGCAACTTCTGCTTGATGGCCAAAGCCCTTGCGATTGTAATTCTCTGAATGTTGCAGGCTGCGCTTAAAAGCTTTTGTATCCATTAGATTTGTCTACTTAAACCACTATTTCTTATTTTCTCGCGCCAAGACGCGATTTATACGGTGTTGTATTCAAAGATATTACTTCTTTTTGTCCTTTAGCCTTTTTCTTGCCAAGGATTTAACGCTGGGGTTTTAATTCGATATTGCTATAAATCTGCAATGCAGAACGCCAAACTATATACCCTTCGGGACTTAAATGTAAGCCATCAGTAGTAAATTCGCGGCGGAGATTTCCTTGCTTGTTGGTAAACAGGGGATATAAATCAAGATATTTGACACCTCTTTTGGTAGATATGCTTTGCAGTTGCTGATTCAACCTCCGAATGCGACTATTGGCAACAGCTAGAAGCTTATCTCGGCCTTTCCAGGTTGCTTCCTGTGCCCCATGTGGCAAAATCGATTGAACAACAATTTGTGCGGTGGGATGCGTCTTTCGGAGGTAATTGATAATTTGTCGTTGATTATCTAAAATTACCTGGTCACTCACCCCCCGAATTAGGTCATTAATGCCAATCATCACAAAAATTACCTCTGGCTTAGTGCGATCAAATATCTTCAATCTTCTCAAGAGTCCATTGCTGGTTTCGCCAGAAATCCCTTGATTAAGCCAATTTTTACCTTCGGGTAATAATTCAGGGGGAAACCACAAACTCAGAGAATCTCCCGCCAGGATGGTTAAATTTGGGGGACGTTGGTCAGCAGCTACCTTGGCTTCTTGTTGGAGGATGTTTACCCACTCTTGGTAAGTGAGTTGGTGACGGCGACCCAAATCAGGTGTAGCAATTTGGGTTGAGTTGTTGAGATTGATTGCTTCTGGGGATGTTACTATCCCAAAAAAAGCGGCTAATTTCTGCTGTTGCCAGATTAGCAGAATGACCGCCAACATTAGGATGCCGTTGGTTAACAGCGAGAAAAATGCCCAGATAGGAAAGGTTTTAAGAGAAGTAGACACGACTAGCGAAATTTACCAATTATTTGAATCAAATTTTAACGCTAGCGATCGCAAATCAGCCCCATTTTGGATTTTAGATTTTTCTTCCAATCCAAAACCCGTCATTGCGAGCGAAGCGAAGCAATCGCAAGGGCTGGGATTGCTTCGCTTCGCTCGCAATGACAATTGAGCATTTTTTTACTTGGAGTACTCTTACCTATTTTATTTAAGTTCTCGGTGCAAACATAATAATGAGAACACTTACTAAAGCTAAACATGCCCCGATGAGGTCGTAGCGGTCTGGAGTTACCCCGTCTATCTTCCAACTCCAAAGCATTGCTATTGCAATGAATACACCACCGTAAGCGGCGTACACTCTGCCAAAATTTGCCGATTGAAAAGTTGCAATAACCCCATAGAAAGCTAAAGCAACTCCTCCCAATACGCCCCACCAGAACGGCTTACCTTCTCGCAACCACAACCAGATTAGGTATCCGCCCCCAATTTCAAATAAACTAGCCCACAAAAAATACAACAGAGACTTAATCATTTAACTGATTTGTTCATAAGGTCGAACTCAGTGAAATTACGCTAACGCTTTTAACTAAAGTGTTGTCATTAATTAAAGTAAGTGTTGAACTGGGCATTGGGCATTGGGCATTGGACATCGGGCATTGGGCATTGGGCATGGTAATCTCCTTGTCTCTCCTTATCTGCCTCATTACCTTGCCTCTTCCCCAGGCTCCAGAATGTAGATAAGGCTTAAGGATGAAAGCACCATTACCTAATAACGAAGCACAGAGAATCGAGACACTTTTGGAGTATAAAATTCTCGACACGCCCTCTGAAGCTGCCTTTGATGACCTCACTCGTTTAGCCTCGTATATTTGTCAGACTCCTATTGCCTTAATTAGCTTAATTGATACAAATCGCCAGTGGTTCAAGTCAAGAGTCGGTTTAGATACCCTAGAAACACATCGAGATTTAGCATTCTGTAGCCATGCTATTTTACAGCCTGACGTTTTTGTTGTATCTGATGCAAAAAATGACGAAAGGTTTGCCACCAACTCACTGGTTACATCTGACCCAAATATTCGATTTTATGCTGGTGTACCTCTGACTAACCCTGAAGGATACGCTTTAGGAACTTTGTGTGTGATTGATTACATCCCACGGGAACTTACTCCAGATCAGATAGAGGCATTACAAGCATTAGGCCGTCAAGTCATCAAGCAACTGGAATTGCGCCGAAATTTAGCAAGTTTGGTACTTGTTACCAAGAAAAGCAAACAGGCACAAAAAGTAAGCAAACAATTTTTCAAAAAGATTGCAGCAGGTTTTGGTGTAGCGTCATTAATTTTAGTTTTGATTGGTGTGGTTTCCTATCAAAATACAACAATATCTACTAACAACCGCAGTGTCCTAAAAAATACTTATAAAACAATTAACAGTTTAGAAGTACTACTATCTCAAATAAAGGATGCGGAGACTGGGCAACGTAATTACATTATTACTGGAAAACAAACTTATTTAAAACCTTATCAAGCATCGCTTACTAACATCGATCAAGCAATTGTCAAATTAAAGAATTTAAGCACAGATCAACCAAAGCAACAAAAGCAGATTGCCAGGCTTGAATTCTTGATTGCAGCTAAATTTACTGAGCTAAACCAGACTATCAACTTACGCCAGAACAAGGGAGAAGAGGCGGCGTTGCAGGCATTAGTGACAAATAAAAGTCAAAATCTCATGGATGATATCCGTAAGGCAGTCAATGAGATAGAGAACGAGGAAAGGACGCGGCGGCAGCAACTTTCACAAACAGCACAAGCCTGGACTCGCAAAACAACTGTGACAATTGCGATCGCAATTTGCCTAAGTTTGATCGTTCTTGCTGTAGTCTACTATTTCATCTATCGTGAGGTGACAGAGCGCAAAAGGACAGAGGAAACCCTAGATCAAGAACGCAACTTTATTTCAGCAGTCCTTGATACAGCCAGCGCGTTGGTGATAGTTCTCGATTCTCAAGGACAAATCGTTCGCTTCAATCAAGCTTGTGAGCAAATAACGGGTTACTCCTTCGAGGAAGTGAGGGGTAGGTATTTTTGGAACTTGTTCTTACTTCCTGAAGAAGTGGAGTCAGCCAAAGCAGTTTTTAAGCAATTGCTAACTGGTAGAGATTTTCTGGAGAACGAAAACCATTGGGTAATGAAGGATGGCAGCCGTAGACTGATTGCCTGGTCAAATACCTTTTTAAAAGACTATGAAGGGTCAGTGGAATATATTGTTGCCACTGGCACTGATATCACCGATCGCAAACGAGTACAACAGCATTTAACTGCACAATACGCTGTAACTCGTGTTTTGGCAGATTCTACCACAATCAACGAGGCTAACCCCCGAATCCTGCAAGGAATCTGTGAGAGTTTGGCATGGGATTTAGGCGAAATTTGGATGGTCGATCAGCAAGCAAATGTGCTGCGTTTTCTTTCTTTTTGGCATCAAGCATCCCTGGAAGTGCAAGAATTTGAGGCACTGAAGAGGCAAACCACATTTATAGAAGGAATTGGGCTACCTGGGCGTGTCTGGGCTAGTTCTGAAGCTGTTTGGCTCACCGATATCGTTAACGATCTGAATTTTCCTCACTTTAAAATCGCGGCTCAAATAGGACTACACACAGCTTTCGGTTTTCCAATTCGCACTGGTAACAAAATCCTGGGCGTGATTACCTGCTTCAATCGTGAAATTAAACCGCCTGACCAAGATTTAATCAACACGATGAATTCTATTGGTGAGCAAGTGGGCCAATTTATTCAGCGTAAGCGGGCTGAAGAGGAATTACAACGCCAAAACTTGCGATCGCAACTTTTTACCGAAATCACCCTCAAAATTCGCCAGTCTTTGCAAATCGAAGAAATTCTTGAAATCACTGTCAAGGAAGTACAAAAAATTCTCCAAACTGACCGAGTTTTGATCTATCAGTTTTTACCAGATGAGTCTGCAACCAGCGTTGTTGAAGCAGTAGTTTCTGGCTTACCAACAATCAAAGAGCAAAATATAACCGCCCCTTACTTGCGAGCAGAATACCTACAACAATACTATCTACAGCAGTACCGTCAAGGACATATTTTAGGACTAGCTGAATTAAATTTACTCGAAGTCCAACAAAGTGACCTGGAATTAATCCAACAGTTTGGGGTCAAAGTCAACTTTGTTGTACCTATTCTAGTAAAAGAAGAACTTCGCGGTTTGCTCATAGTCCATCAGTGTGATGATTCTCACCAATGGTCTAGTTTTGAAACTCATCTCTTGCGGCAAATAGCCGACCAAGTAGGTATTGCTTTAGCCCAAGCTCAACTTCTAAAAGCAGAAACTCGTCAGCGACAAGAACTTGAAATTGCCCGTCACCAAGCTGAATTAGCTTCTCAGACTAAAAGTGCTTTTTTGGCAAATATGAGTCATGAAATTCGCACTCCCATGAATGCTGTATTAGGGATGACGAGTTTGATGTTGGATACTCCTTTAAATCCAGAACAACGAGATTTTATTGAAACAATTCGTATTAGTGGAGATGCCCTTTTAAGTTTAATCAACGAGATTTTGGATCTTTCTAAACTTGAGGCTGGAGAGATGACTCTCGAAACTCTAAATTTTGACTTATCGATTTGTGTTGAAGAAGTGGTGGAATTATTGGCTTCATCAGCCCATAGTAAAGGATTAGAAATTGCTGCACTAATCGATCGCAATGTCCCTACCCATCTTCAAGGCGATGCTAGTAGGTTACGGCAAATTCTGATGAACCTAATCAGCAACGCTATCAAATTCACTAGTGTTGGTGAAGTCGTAGTCCAAGTAGAATTGCGATCGCCTTTGGGAAAACCGTTACTTTCCTCCACTACAGCCACCATTCATTTTGCCATCACAGATACAGGTCTAGGTATTAGCCCTGAAGATCAACGCAAACTCTTTACACCATTTACTCAAGTAGATGCTTCTACCACTCGCAAGTATGGTGGTACTGGTTTGGGATTAGCCATCTGCAAACAATTGGTGACTTTGATGGGAGGAGTTATCGGGGTAGAAAGTCAGATGGGAAAAGGATCTAAGTTTTGGTTTGAGGTTCCCTTTACCAAACAACCTCAGCCTGTTTTACCAAAATGCGATGACTTGTCTGTGGTATCTTCCGCTAACGACGACACCAAGGGCGATCGCAGGCTTTTGAACAATCGCCGCTTATTAGTGGTGGATAAAAATGCTACTAATTACAAAATTATTTACCATCAAGCTACTGGTTGGGGAATGCAGGTAGATCAAGCTGACAGTGTTGAAGCTGCACTCATTGCTATTCAGGAAGCTTGTGAACAGGGAAATTCTTATGATGTGGTCTTGATGGATATAGAAATGCCTCAAACTGGCACAACTTTAGAAGAACAAATTAAAGCCAATTCTGCAATTGCTCACATCCCTTTGATTGTACTTACTTCTATTAATCAACGTGCCCAATTGCAAAGGGCAGCCAAAATAGGGTTTTCTGCTTATTTAGTCAAACCTGTTAAATCCTCTCGGCTCCTCGATACCATCATGACTATTCTAAAAACTCAGCCGAAACCAGGAGAGGCTACCAAAGAAATCCTAAGTACAGATTCCAGTATTCTTACTTCCTCTTACCCTAATCCCTCTACTCAATCTAAGTTAAGAATCCTCTTAGCCGAAGATAATTTGGTGAATCAAAAAGTCGCTCTCAAGCAACTCCAGACTTTGGGTTACAAAGCCGATGTCGTTGCCAATGGAAAGGAAGTATTGCAGCAATTAGAAAAAATTCCTTACGATTTGATTCTCATGGATTGCCAAATGCCAATTCTCGACGGTTTAGAAACCACAAAAGAAATTCATCGTTGGCAAGAGGACGCTTTTGCTTTGCGTCGTCGGCCTGTGGTGATTGCGATGACGGCTAATGCGATGAAAGAAGATGAGCAAATGTGTCTCAATGCAGGAATGGATGACTATCTGAGTAAGCCAGTATTTAAAGAAAAATTGGCTGCAACACTAGAGCATTGGACAGGCGTTATCCTCTCAAAACAGGAGCCAATTGTTGATGAACAGACAGTCACCACAAACAACGACACATCTAACCTAGCAATTGATTGGGAACACTTGCATCGGATATCAGGGAATGACTCAGAATTTGAATTAAGTCTATTGCAAGTATGTGTTAAAGATATTAAACCCCGTTTAGAGATCATTATTGCTGCGATCGCATCTGATGACTTTGGGCAAATTGTGCGAGAAACTCATCATATCAAAGGTGCTACTGCCAACATTGGAGCCACAGCTATGTATGTAGTAGCTGACAAACTAGAAAAGTTAGCTTACCATCAAGACCTTAGAGATGCTACCAACTTAGTTTTAGAGTTAAAAGAATTTGTTAACTCTATTCAAGAATTTTTAGAAAGAAAGAGTTCAGTAGGACTTACGCAAAACTACACAATTCATTAAAATTATTCTTTTCCTTATAAGGCGATAACTCTTTGCCAAAGTCAATTTTTTAATGTAGACGCATTCGCGGAGCGTCTCGTAGAGAAGCGGCTTGTCGCAGGCTACCGCGCAAGGAAGCAAAGAGAAAAAAGAAATAAAAAAATGCTCAACTGAACCGTATTGAGCAATAATCTGGATTTGAGACAAAGTTCTCTACCTTATCAAGTTGTAAACTGCTATAGTTTCCATTGGAGATTTTGGATAATGCGTTCATTTCGCAAGTACCACCGGACTTTGGCGATTATTCTGGCTTTACCACTTGCTGTAACATTATTAACTGGTATTGCAGCTACCTTATTGACACTCCCCACGGCTTTTAGCCGGGGGATTCTTGCTTCAAAGGGATTCCAATGAATTTACCCTCGGCAAGCATCTTGACCGTATGCCCTACGGCTGCAAGTCCCCGATTGAGAACTACTTGAAAAGACCAAAATCTGAATAAGGATTAGTCAAAAGCGATCGCACTCTCTGCAAATAAGATTTAATACCTCACCCTTCCTCTAACCACTCCAAAATACTATCTTTGCTCTCTACTAGACCCTTGTATACTAAAGATTCTGGTGTCATGGACTGAATTGCAGCATACAGTTTAGACCGTAACACTGAGTCTTTTTTAACAAAGCTACAGTCTCTAAAATAAGTACGAATACTAAATAGTGCCGCTTCATACTCCGGTAGCCCCCAAATTACTTGGCGCTCAATTCGCAGATAAAGCCTGGGATGCTGTAAATCAAAGCTTCTACCTTGCCATTGGCTAACTGACACACCAGACGGTGGTTTGGGATGGTGGTTAAGGCGGGTGTCGGTACTTAAACCCCAAGCAAAGCGCACCATTGGTTTATGGGTAATCATTGTATTAGCGATCGCACCTGCACGCCGATTAATTTTTTCCATCCCAGCCACAGGTGCATGGATTGTGGCAAAGTCCTTGCCAATTTTCTCCTCAGCTGACCAATGGTTAGGATAGCAGAGATGAACTGCACCCAACCAGTTGCTAGCATCAGCACGGCAGATAATTGTCAGGTCTTCTTGTACCTGTGTTGCAAGTGCATCAAGGGTAGAGGCGTAAGCTGGAACAACAGTCCCCTCAACTTGCTGTAACTGCAACTCTGAATCTAAATAGAGAGTTTCTTTGGTAAGCTGGCTGTGGAATTTCAGAGTGTTATCTCTTGACCTTTGGCAATGAAAATGCTGTGGGTGTTCTTGGATGAGGCGATTAATTATTAAACGAGCGATCGCACCTGCCACGGCCTGAGAATAATTGCAGGTTTGGTAGTACTTGCTCAAACGTTCCCCACGCGCTAAAAGTTTAATCTGACGGTAGTGGGCAAAATTATCATCAATTTGAAATACCTGCCGATCAGCCTGAGTATTACCACAGGAGCCAAAAGCCATCATCCCCGGCTTTACTTCGTAGCGTCCACTCATCAGAGGGAAATAGCAAGCCGCACTATTAGAGGCTTCGACTGTCCTAGCTTCCTGGAGCAAGTTGTCTAAAGACACAGGTATTACTATCCGTCTTTACATACCCATTTCTAACATACATAAAGATATGAGGGAGAAATAACCCATACCCAATAACCAATGACAAATGACCAATGACTAATACTCAATTTCTTTCCACCCATGCATCGATGCTATACCTTTTGTAATCAATTCGATCAAAATTGGCGGAGCTTCTGATATCAAGATGCTAGGATAAACTGCTGCACCCCATTCAGGATGCACTAGTACACGGCATTGATTTTTAATCACTGGATAGTTGAGTAAAGCTTGGACAACTGCTGTGTCATCGTGGGGAATTGCTCCGGGATGAGACAGTAAAGGATAGCCTGTACGAGGGTCAATTAGGTCTGTTAAATAGCCGCGATCGCGCAGATTAAATGCTAAATCACAGCCAAATCGCATGAATTTTTCTCGTAAGCGTTCTTTCTCTGACTCTACTTTTGCCGTCTTTTTGACTAATTGATAACGCGATTGCTGTAAGACAATCACTACTCTTAAAAATGGCTGCCGTTTCCAATCTGGTAATATCCGTTCGCAGTTGGCACAGATATATTGGCTGGGAGCGTGAATTGAAATTTGAACCGCTTGCCCTGTTTCGCCAACTAAATTAATAGGACAGGCTTGATCCGAAGTGTAAACTTTGGGATAGTTCACTAAATTGATTCGGCTTATACAAGTTTTTTAATTTAATCTCCGGTATAGATGATAGCTCTTAAAAGTTCAGAAAAATCATCGATTTCTTCTTTTATGTTACTTTTTTTAGAAGTATTTGCTAATAATTTGATACTTTTAATCCGAATTTTATCCTTTATTAACCTGTTCTCATCTAATTTGGTGCGATCGCTGTAGGCATTGGCAGAGATGAAGCGTATGGTAGACAAGCGATGCATCTGGCGGGCTACGCCTACGCTCCTGAAATCTGCTCGATCAAAACTTTAAAAAATGAACTCCATTTCACCCAATTAATTGAGTTTTAAAGAATTCACCGGTACTTCATCCCAAGAATCTACCGTCCGCAATTGCGCTATCCAGCCTGCTTCCTTTTGCGCCTCAGTCAAATTATTCTGGAAGGAATCATGACACTCTTTAGCTTGAGATTCATTACAAGTAGCAATACAGGCATGAATCATCCCAGACGGATCAATTTGCTCATTTACCCAAATAGTCATGGAATATTCCCTCAAAAACTGTATTGAAAAAAGCTATTAGTTATTTTAGAACACTATTAGAGATGAAAATTGTAGAGCAAAATCGGTAACAAGTATTAAATTAATCTCAATTACCGATTGCCAATTTACAATTATCTAGTTCCGCTTCATCGTGTAGGCGCATAAGATTTATCGCCTCTTTCGTAGCGACGGCGGTAGAGTAATTCGAACTGTCCACCATATTCTTGAATCCAAGCAATCTGGCGCTGATAGAGTCCCCGGAAGGTATTGGCAAATAATAGTGTAAAGATTGCTACTACTAAACCTGATGCTGTGGATACTAAAGCTTCACTAATTCCAGATGTGACACCTGTTGTTTTAGTACCTCCCACATCTCCAATATTTAGAGAGGCAAAGGAGTTAATTAATCCTAAGACAGTGCCGAGAAGTCCCAACAACGGCGCAAGACCAATAATTGTCTCAAAAATATTTTGCGATCGCTTAAGTAAGGGGATTTCGGCTTGGGCTTCGCTTTCTAATGCCAAACGAAATTCTTCTGGTGTCGGCTCCTCTAATTCTAAAGCTGCTAAAAAAATCCGAGCAATGGGTAAATCAGCATTTTTTTGCAATTTATCTAAAGCACCAACTACATTATCAAGGCGATAAAGCTGTAGCACCTCTCGCACTACCTTGTTTTGCCGATTATTTATCCTTACCCAAAAGATGATCCGTTCGATAATCAGCGCCACCCCTAACAAGGAAAACGCCAGCAGAGGCCACATTACGATGCCACCCGCCGTAAACAGATTACTAATTTCCATCTACTCTTTTTTAACTCTTCAACAACGCTAGGTTAACAGATTGTTGTTTTGGCGAAGCTGATATCAGTAAACCAAAAGGAATTGCTCGTAAGTTTTAAAGTGTGAGCAGCCAGTACGGGTTGCCGAAATTGCATATATGTTTTACAGCAATTATCAAATTTATAAGATACGCTGGATTTAAGATAAAAGTCTTGCTGCTCCGTTAGAGGAGTCGTAACAGCGAGTAGGCTTGTTGCCCTATAACAAGGGTCGTAACAACGAGAAATGTCTAAACACACATGGCGTCAAAGATGGGTAACAAAAATGACAAAAGTTGCAAGTCAAACACTTAACAAAGGTTCAACCAATGCCCAAGTTTCACCACGAGAAGAAATCGTATTGCTTGCACTCTACAACAAAGAACTCTATGGTCTCCAAATTCCGCAGGCTATGGAAGAGGCTAGCGGCGGTAATACTAAGATGGGGATTGGCACCCTTTACCCTGTTCTCCATTCTCTGGAAAAGAAAGGGCTTGTCGAATCCCGTTGGGGAGATGAAGGGCGTGAAGAAAGAGGTGGAGCAAGACGGCGCTATTACAAACTTACAGGTAGCGGCGTTGCGACTCTCGAAGCCGTCCAGTCTTTCCGCTCTAACCTACTTACTTGGCAGCCCAGTTAGTGGAACAGCAGGTATTCAACTTGAAGATAACGATTGGGAATTTACTATAAAAGAAATTCAACTCAAGACACAACACCTGGAAGCCATAACATCTTTAAAATCAGAGGAAGTTATCAAAGTTGTGGAAGAGTTGATAGTTCAGAAAGTGGTGAACGATTTAGAAGACTCAGTAGAAAATCTAGAGAAGCTCTCTAAGTTAAAGAAGAGATTACGCAAGTATAAAAAATCTGATCCTGCTGAAACTTGGGCTAGTAGGTGGATAGCTTGCCCAATTGCTTACCTCTTCCCCTCCGAACGACGTGAAGAATGGCTAGGGGATTTGTACGAAGTGAATTGGGAGATGCTGCACAAAGACTATCCTCGTTGGGTGGTTAATCTTAATAATGTCTGGAAAACTGTCATCCTGGTAATTTCTGCTTTAAAAATCAGGCTGTCAGATTTCTTCTCACTAGGTAAAGTCAGGAGCGAGTAGAGGAAAATCGATTTTTAAGGATGGCGTAGAGTAATTTACCACTACGCCATTTCCCTTTTATCTATTTTGTTCTCTTGGAGATGTCCATCGCGGTGCATCGCAGGTTATTGAGAATTTATTTATAGCAGTAACTTTAACAAATGTTAAGGAGTTCAGATTATTCCTACACCAGAACAAAAAACACAGTGCTACATATTGTGCTGCTGGTTTACTAAGCTTTACTTGCCGATTAATATCGTTCGTATGGATGAACGGACAAAAAATCTATTCTTCTTGGCAGGTGAGGAAAATATTATAGAAATATACCCTAACGGTAAATGGAGATACATAGGATGAGCAAGCCTAATTTTCATGCAATGAGTCAGAAAGAGCTACATGATTACGTTCTTGCTCATCGGGAAGATCAAGAAGCCTTCTACGCTTATGTCGATAAGTTGCATCTCGAAGGTAATTGGATTGAAATGCCGCCGTTACAGTCAGAACAAGATTTAGAAAATTATCCTAACTTCATTGAGCGTATTCGCAGCAGTTCCGAGCCACAAGATGGAGCAGCTTAAGGCTTACAGCAGCTTTTCTGCTATCCTTAATTTTGCCGATCGCGATCGCGGATTTTTCCCAATTTCCTCTTCTTGAGCAATAATCGGTTTTTTTGTCAATACTTTTAATAAAGGTGAATTTCTTAAACCATGTTTCACCGGACGGTCTTCTAAACTGTGAAAACTGATAATTGCAATTCTGCCGCCAGGGACAAGGGCATTTGGGGCTTTATCCAAAAAGGTTTCTAGGGATTTTAACTCATCGTTGACGACAATTCGCAGAGCTTGAAATACACGGGTAGCGGGGTGAATTCTCCCATAACGGTATTTAGGGGGAACTGAAGAAGCGATCGCATCAGCCAATTCTGTAGTCGTGTGTAACGGTCGGCGTTCTACAATACGTCTGGCAATGCGCCGTGATAATCTCTCTTCGCCGTACTTAAAGAAAATATCCGCTAATTCTGCCTCATCCCAATTATTAATCACATCAGCAGCAGTTAGCGATCGCCCTCGATCCATTCGCATATCCAAATTCGCAGCTTGGCGAAAGCTGAAACCCCTCTCTGCTTGGTCTAAATGGTAAGAACTCACCCCCAAATCAGCGAGAATACCATTGAAAGTATTGGGGGTAAATTGGTAGTCAGCAAAATTGCTGTAAATAAATTGTATGCGATCGCCAAACTCTGCTAATTCTTTCCTTGCTGCTGCTAAAGCATCTTCATCTTGGTCAACAGCCGTTACCCGCACATCTTCAGCAGCTTCTAATATTAGGCGACTGTGACCACCACCACCTACCGTTACATCTAAATAATGTCCGCCTGGACGAACCGCCAAACCCTCAATTACCTCTCTTCCCAACACGGAAATATGAGAAAAAGCCAGTTCTTCTAAATCTAGCGGTGTTTGTAAATCTGATTTCATCTTTAAATTTTAATTTTATTTTTGTTTCTATTTAGTAAGACTTACACCAAAAACCTCTTAAACTCCTATTCCTCTGTGTCCTCTGCGTCCTCTGTGGTTCGATTTAAGTCCTATTTAACACTCAATCCCAATACTCAACATCAAGATTTTAAATGCAAAAAGAGATTACATGAAAAAAAACCTGTGCCTCAATCCCTTGCATATCAAGCTTCCCTATAATAATTGAAGAGGTGCAACGAAATGAAACAATTACAACTCCTGCGCTGCTATCCTCTCTCCAACATAACCCTGTAGAGTCAAAATTATATAGATTGCCCCTACAAACCTCATTTTGGCAGACTAGATAAATCGGCTGTGGTTGGCATCTAGGCGGTTCAATTCAAAATTTTCACGAACGGAGAACACGAAATCTATGACCAGACTAGAAACCCGCACTGAACCAATGGTGCTAAACATGGGGCCACACCACCCCTCAATGCACGGGGTTCTGCGGCTAATCATGACTCTGGATGGCGAGGATGTCGTTGACTGTGAACCAGTTATCGGCTATTTGCACCGGGGAATGGAAAAAATCGCCGAGAACCGTACTAATGTAATGTACGTTCCTTACGTTAGTCGCTGGGACTACGCGGCGGGAATGTTCAACGAAGCGGTTACTGTTAACGCCCCAGAAAAACTTGCAGGTGTTGCTGTCCCTAAACGCGCTAGCTACATCCGCGTCATTATGCTGGAGTTGAACCGCATTGCTAACCACTTGCTATGGTTTGGCCCCTTCCTTGCTGACGTAGGCGCACAAACTCCCTTCTTCTACCAGTTCCGCGAACGGGAGATGATTTATGATTTGTGGGAAGCAGCCACAGGTTATCGGATGGTAAATAATAACTACTTCCGCGTTGGTGGAGTAGCGGCTGATTTACCTTACGGTTGGGTAGATAAGTGTCTGGAATTCTGCGACTATTTATTGCCTAAAGTTGATGAGTATGAACGTTTAGTAACCGATAACCCCATCTTCCGGCGACGTGTTGAGGGTATTGGTACTATCACCCGTGAAGAAGCAATCAACTGGGGACTTTCTGGCCCAATGTTACGCGCATCTGGTGTGCAATGGGATTTGCGGAAAGTTGACCATTACGAGTGTTACGACGATTTCGACTGGGATGTACAGTGGGAAACCGCCGGTGATTGCTTTGCGCGTTATGTAGTGCGGATGCGGGAAATGCGCGAATCTGTGAAGATTATTCGCCAAGCAGTTAAAGGACTTCCTGGCGGCCCTTACGAAAATCTGGAAGCCAAGCGTTTAGCCGCAGGTAAAAAATCCGAGTGGGACGCATTTGATTACCAATTCATCGGCAAAAAAGTTTCCCCCACTTTCAAGATACCCAAGGGTGAAATCTATGCCCGTGTAGAAAGTGGTAAAGGTGAATTGGGGATTTATTTAGTTGGCGATGATAATGTCTTCCCTGCACGTTGGAAGATTCGCGCCGCAGATTTCAACAATCTCCAAATTGTTCCACATTTACTGCGCGGCATGAAGGTTGCAGATATTGTGGTGATTCTCGGTAGTGTTGATGTAATTATGGGGTCTGTGGATAGGTAGAAAATATCTATCTAAGTATTTTAGAGCAGTTGTATTACAGTGCAACTGCTCTTTTTTTATGGCATTAAAAATTTCTTCCTTCTCTTCCTTGGCGTACTTGGCGGCTTGGCGGTTCGTTCAAAAATTTATCGAACCGCCAAGTCGCCAAGAACGCCAAGAAGAATGCACCCTTCACTAATCTAGCTAGAAAAATTTTTTACTCATATAACATAAGTACAAAATATTTATCGAGTTTTAAATAATGCCCCGCATTTTTGACAACATTGATTTACAACTGCTGCCGATTTTACGAGAAACCCTCAAAGTCTCTTATCGCGCAGACTTTTGCGTTGGCTACTTTAATCTCAGAGGTTGGCGAAGAATTGATGATTTAGTCGAACAGTATGTTGGTAGTGAAAATGCTTGTTGTCGTTTGCTAATTGGGATGCAAAGCTTACCCAGTGATGAAGTTCATGCAGCATTTAGCCTTGTTAGTGGTGATGGACGGATTGATAACAGTAGCATTGTGCGGTTTAAAAAACGGATGGCGGCGGAATTTCGCCAGCAGTTGACTATCGGTGCGCCGACTAATCAGGATGAAGCGGGGTTACGGCGGTTAAGTCATCAGTTAAAAACTCAGAAACTAATTATTAAACTGTTTTTGCGGCATTCTCTCCACGCTAAGTTATATCTTGTGCATCGCAATGACCCTAATACCCCAACAGTGGGATTCTTGGGTAGTAGTAATTTAACCCTTCCCGGACTGGCAAAACAAGGGGAGTTGAATGTTGATATTTTAGACCATGATGCTTGTAATAAACTGCAAAAGTGGTTTAGCGATCGCTGGCAAGATTACGGTTGTGTAGATATTTCCCAAGAGTTGGCTGAAATTATTGACCAGAGTTGGGCTAGGCAAGAGTTGGTTTCGCCTTACTACATCTACCTCAAGATAGCTTACCACTTATCCCATGAAGCGATCGCAGGACTTTCTGAATTTCGTATCCCCCGCGAATTTAATAACTTATTTGATTTCCAGAAAGCTGCCGTACAGCTAGCAGCGCGTCATGTAACTAGGCGTGGTGGCGTATTAGTAGGTGATGTGGTCGGTTTGGGTAAAACTTTAGTTGGAACCGCCCTGGCCAAAATATTACAAGAAGATTGTTTTTTAGAAACACTAATTATTTGCCCAAAAAACCTAGTTTCAATGTGGCAAGAATATAAAGATAACTATCGATTACTTGCCGAAATTATGCCAATTAGTCAAGTACAAAATAAATTACCAAAACTCCGGCGTTATCGAGTTGTGTTAATTGATGAAAGTCATAATTTACGGAACCGCGAAGGTAAACGTTATCGAACAATAATAGAATATATTGCAGCTAACGAAAGTAAATGTATTTTATTGTCTGCTACTCCTTACAATAAAAGTTATCTTGACCTTTCTGCTCAACTGCGGCTATTCGTGCCAGAAGACCAAGATTTAGGATTAAGACCAGAAGCTTTAATTAATGAACTTGGTGGCAGTTCCATAGGAGAATTAGAGTTTATTAGAAAACATCAATGTTCTGTCCGTTCTTTAGCGGCTTTTGAAAAAAGCGAACATCCTGATGACTGGCGAGAATTGATGAAGCGTTACATGGTACGACGCACTCGTTCATTTATTAAAGATAATTATGCCCACACAGATGAAACAGGGCGGAAATATTTAGAATTTTCTGATGGAGGACGCTCTTATTTTCCCCAGCGTGTGCCTCGTAGTCTCAAGTTTCCTCTAGAAGGTTCTAGCACTGACTTTTATGCTCGTCTTTACTCTGAGTTAGTCGTAGAAGTAATTAATAAACTTAATTTACCGCGTTATGGGCTAGGGAATTACATTATTGCTAAACCCAAACAGCCGCCTACAGACACCGAACAACGTTTTATTAATAGCTTATTTCGTGGTGGTAGGAGATTAATGGGATTTTCGCGCACCAATTTATTTAAACGTTTAGAAAGTAGTGGTGTTGCTTTTATTCAATCAATTGAACGCCATATATTACGAAATTTCATTTATTTATATGCTTTAGAACATGGGCTTGATATTCCTATTGGAACTCAAGAGGCTGAGTTATTAGATACAAGTAATAATGATGAAGATGCCGATTCTGTTGTAGCAGCCTTGTTTGATACTGAAACGGAAGAAGATGATTCTGACCTAACCCCCCAGCCCCTTTCCCTAGTAGGGAAGGAGGAGAATTCAAAGCCTCTCTCTTTGCAGGAGAGAGGTCTTCCAAATTATGTGAAAAGTCAAGAAAATATTTTTCGTCAAAGAGCAGAATCAATTTATCAAGAATATACAACTCGATATCAACGGCGATTTAAGTGGTTGCGTTCTACGCTTTTTGATATTAAAAAACTGAAACGGGATTTGTTAGAAGATGCCAAAGCACTGATTAATATACTGCAAGAGTGTGGCGAGTGGAATCCCCAAAAAGATGAAAAACTTGCAGCCTTAATTAAACTGCTAACAGAAACTCACCCCAAAGACAAAGTACTAATTTTCACCCAGTTTGCTGATTCAGTCCGCTATCTTGTAGACAATTTGCAGTTGAGTCAAATTACTCATGTAGCAGGAGTGACAGGACAAGCTAAAGACCCAACAGTAATGACGGGAAAATTTAGCCCTGTGAGTAATGGAAAACGTGAGCAAATTTCATCATCAGATGAGTTGCGGATTTTAATAGCTACCGATGTTTTGAGTGAAGGCCATAATTTGCAAGACTGTGCAATTATCGTCAATTGGGATTTACCTTGGGCGATTATTCGCTTAATTCAACGCGCCGGACGAGTAGACCGCATTGGACAAAATGCAGAACAAATCCTCTGTTATTCTTTTTTACCAGCCGAGGGAGTGGAACGGATTATTAACTTGCGGGGACGACTTCGTAAACGATTGCAAGAAAATGCTGAAGTAGTGGGAACTGATGAAGCTTTTTTTGAAGATGATGATGCACGGGTAATTCTTGATTTATACAACGAGAAATCTGGAGTTTTAGATGGCGAAGAAGATACAGAAGTTGATTTGACATCAGAAGCATTTCAAATTTGGAAAAAAGCCACAGATGGTAATCCGGGTTTAAAAAAAACGATTGAAGAAATGGAAAATGTAGTTTATTCTACTCGCGCCCATACTCCGCAACCTGTGCAACCAGAGGGGGTATTGCTTTATATGAAAACCACCGAGGGAAATGATTCTTTAATTTATGTTGACCGCAATGGAAATAGCGTTACTCAATCACAATTAGCAGTTCTTCGAGTAGCAGCGTGTGAAGAATCTACCCCAGCGATACCGAGAGATAAACAGCATCACGAGTTAGTAAACAAGGGTGCTGAATTGATTGCTGAAGAAGAGAAAAATGCAGGGGGTCAATTAGGACGGCCATCAGGTGCAAGGTTCCGTACTTACGAACGATTGAAAAGTTATGTTCAAGAAATGAAGGGAACATTATTTGTTAGTGAAGAACTTTTAAAAGCAATTGATGAAATTTACCGTCATCCTTTGCGACAGTCAGCCATTGATACTCTGAATCGTCAACTGAGAAGTGGTATTAATAATCAGGTGTTGGCTGATTTAGTTGTATCGTTACGGATGGATGACCGTTTGTGTATTGTCACAGAAGAACTGGATAAGCGAGAACCTCAGATTATTTGTTCTTTGGGGTTATTTGATAATTTGTAATTTCTCATTAAGGCAATAGACGCGATAAATCGCCGTCTCTACAAGGGGTTAATTATTGTAGAGACGGCGATTTATCGCGTCTTATTTATCGCGTTTTTATTTTCCACAACACACCCTACAAAGCTTTAAAGATATAATTAAACTATTTTAAGAGTAAATTTTATGGTTATATTATCATCTAATGTTTCTCTAACAGAGTTTCTGCAATTACCAGAAACTAAACCGGCTAGTGAATATATTGATGCAAAAATCTACCAAAAACCAATGCCGCAGGGAAAACATAGCAGAATCCAAACTCGTTTATCAACCGAGATTAATCAGGAAAGCGAGCCTGAGCAAAAAGCTTTAGCATTAACTGAATTACGCTGCACATTTGGAGGACGTTCTTTAGTTCCAGATATTGCTGTATTTGAGTGGTCACGGCTTATCGTTGATGAAGATGGGGAAATTGCCAATAAATTTGAAACTTATCCAGATTGGATAATTGAAATTTTATCACCTGATCAATTTCCTAACCGTGTAATTGATAAAATTATTTTCTGCATTAATCATGGTACAAAATTAGGTTGGTTTATTGACTCTAACGATAAATCGGTGATGGTATTTCAACCTAATAAATTGCCAGAGGTAAAATATAATAATGATAAGTTGACTGTTCTTGATGTATTAACAGATTGGCAAATTACGCCAGCAGATATATTTAGTTGGTTAAAGGTTAAATAGTAAAAAAAATTGTAGGTTGGGGAGCCACTGCGTTGCGCGGGTTTCCCGCGTTGTAGCAAGTGGCGTTGGAGGCTTTGCGTAACCCAACATCCTGATATTTGTTGGGTTGCGCTCCGCTTCACCCAACCTACGTTTAATGCACTATTTGATTTGCTTCCAACCAGTTAAGTAAATCCTGAATGGCTGTAAAATCCAATAAAGCCTCGCCAAGTGCTTCTAATTGCTCTAAAGAAAGAGTTTGAATGCGCCCCCGAACCTCTTGTGGTAACTCTCCTACCCGTTTTTGTAGTAGGCGTAACACGAGGGTTTGTCCTTGTTCTTGTTTTCCTCGCTCGTAACCAATGCGCTCGCCTGTGGTAATGTAGCTCATAGTTCGCTCCTGCTCAAACTGCTTAAAGGATGTTTAAAAAGTCATAATTTATTTGTCTCAAATATTTTTTACCCCACCCTAACCCTCCCCTTGTAAAGGGGAGGGAACAAGATTTTCCGGTTTCCCCCCTTTACAAGGGGGGATTAAGGGGGGTAATAATTCAATTCAAATCACTACATACCACTTTTTAAACATCCTCTAAGGCTTTTGGTAAAATCATAACCCAATCAATAAATCGATAAAAGTCAATGTCTATGGACTTTGCCTTTGTCGCTGCAAAATACTTTTACTCCTCAACCTACGCTTACACCCAATGGCAAGAGACGCGATGAATCGCCGTCTCTACAATAATTAACCCTTTGTAGAGACGGCGATTTATCGCGTCTTTCTTTCTTATATTACGTAAAATACCGAAATGAGAAAGCAAACTGGGGTTTGAATAAGTAAAAGCTCATTTTGCTTACGTAAAACACCAAAATGAGAAAGCAAACTGGGGTTTGAATAAGTAAAAGCTTCTTTTGCTTGCGGAAAACACCAAAATGAGAAAGCAAACTGGGGTTTGAATAAGTAAAAGCTTATTTTACTTGCGGAAAACACCGAAATGAGAAAGCAAACTGGGGCTTGAATAAGTAAAAGCTTCTTTTTAGAAAGCATTTCAGTGTTTTGAGAAAGTAAACAGACCTTTTTATAAAGCAATTAGGCGTTTTGATAAAGTAATCAGCAAATATACTTGGCAATAAAAAATTACGGACGGACAAATAAAGCCGACTTTTAGAGAAATTGATAACTTTTCCGTATAATTTCTCAGCCTAATTAAATGTAAAGGATTTATAAAGTATAAAAAGCATGGTAAAAATTTAACTCCTATAAACAGGGTTTCTTAAAGTCCGCCAGCGCAGACTTAATTTTTAAAGCCACAGATTTATTTTCTGAATGGCAAATTTACCATGCTTGCTTTTTATTTTTCAAGCATGGTAAATTATGTCGCTTAATTTTCAACGAACACGCGATTTACTTTCTAACTTCCAATTTAGTAATTTATTTATAGAAGAATTAGGTTGGTCTAAACCTTCCAGACAAAAACCTGTAACCTTAAAATTTGATAATAAAACCTATCAATACCAAAAAATTGCTGAACTTTCAGGTGTTGCAATCTTTGAAGTCACCGCAGCAGATGGGAACATACCAGAAGCTAAAGTTAGAGTTGTTATTCATCAAGAAGTTACTAAACTAATAGCTGAAAATCTACTCATCTTTGTTACGGAAGAACGCACACGTAGTCTTTGGTATTGGGTAAAAAGAGAAGGAAGTAAAACTTTCGTTCGTGACCATTTATATGTGAAGGGTCAACCAGGAGACTTATTTTTAAGTAAGCTTGGTTCTTTAGTCATTGATATTACTGAATTAGAGCATGGGGAACCGACTGTCGTCGAAATTGCTTATAAACTACAACGTGGTTTTGATGTTGAGCCAGTAACTAAGAAGTTTTACAAAGAATTTCAAGAGCAACACCAGAAGTTTTTGCTGTTTGTGAAAGGAATTGATAATGAGATAGATAGACGTTGGTATACATCGGTAATTCTCAATCGCTTGATGTTTGTTTATTTTCTCCAGCGTAAGGGTTTTATTGATAACAAGGATTTAAATTATCTGCAAAATAAGCTTGAGCAAAGCAAACAAAAAGCTGAAGATCATTTTTATGGTGAATTTCTCAAGGCTTTATTTTTTGAAAGCTTTGCTAAACCTGAAATTGAACGCGATTTATCTGTAAAAGAATTGGTAGGAAAGGTTAAATACCTGAATGGTGGATTATTTCTCAAGCATCATATTGAAGATAAATATCAAATCTCTATAGTTGATGAGGCGTTTGAGCAAGTTCTAGATTTATTTGGGCGTTATTCTTGGAATTTAGATGATACGCCGGAAGGGAAAGATGACGAAATAAATCCTGATGTTTTAGGATATATATTTGAGAAATACATTAATCAAAAGGCTTTTGGAGCCTATTATACTAGACCGCAAATTACAGAATATCTCTGTGATAGAACTATCCACAAGTTAATTGTAGACCGCGTGAATGATGCGCTGTCTGATCAGTATAAACCATTTGGGGATATCAACGAACTTCTCATTAAGCTGGATACAAATGTTTGTCGTCTACTAATGGATGATATTCTTCCTAATTTATCAATTCTTGACCCGGCTTGCGGTTCTGGCGCTTTTCTTGTTGCAGCGATGAAGACGCTAATCCAAGTTTACAGCGCAGTATTCGGGACAATTAAATTGATGGGTGATGACACTCTCAAAAATAAGCTTGAAGATATAGAAAGTTCCCATCCATCAATACCTTATTTTATCAAAAAGCGGATTGTTTCTGATAACCTCTATGGTATAGATATTATGGAGGAAGCAACAGAAATTGCGAAACTACGTCTTTTCTTAGCTTTGGTTTCTTCTGCTAACGATGTGGAAGAGTTAGAGCCTTTGCCTAATATTGATTTTAATATTATGGCGGGTAATTCGCTGATTGGTTTAATTAAAGTAGATGATACTGCTTTTGATGCGGTGGGTAATTCACTACAAGGAAATCTATTACAGTCTTTAGCCGCAGATAATTATAAGAAAATTTTAGAAGAAAAGAATAAATCTGTTGAGTTGTACAAAAAACACGCTTTTTTACCGAAAGCTTTACCCGATACAGATACACCTCAAGATACTCGATTGAAACACCTCCGCAAAAATATTGAACAACTCAATAAAAAATCGCAAGAAAAGTTAAATCTTTTGCTGTTGGATGAGTTTAGTAAGCGTTTGGGTATCAAGTATGAAGAGGTTCAGTTAACTGGAAAATCACAGAAGCGGGTTTTGAAGGTTGAGGATATTGCAGCTTTGAAGCCGTTTCACTGGGGTTATCATTTTGACAAGGTTTTAGAACGCGGTGGTTTTGATGCGATTATTACTAATCCGCCGTGGGAAATATTTAAGCCACAGGCGAAAGAGTTCTTTGCACAGCATAATGATTTGGTGACGAAGAACAAAATGGATATTAAGGATTTTGAGAAAGAACAGAATAAACTATTACAAAACCCAATAATTGCAAGTGCTTGGTTAGAATATCAAAGTCAATATCCTTATGTCAGCGCTTATTATCGTTCATCTGAACAGTATAAAAATCAGATTTCTGTAGTGAATGGTAAAAAAGCAGGTACGGATATTAATCTCTATAAGCTGTTTACAGAACAGTGTTTTAATCTTTTGCGTTCAGGCGGTGAGTGCGGAATTGTAATTCCTAGTGGTATTTACACGGATTTGGGGACTAAGCAATTGCGCGAGATGTTGTTTAGTCAAACTAAAGTGACTGGTTTATTCTGTCTTGAGAATCGTAAGACAATTTTTGAAGAAGTTGATAGTCGTTTTAAATTTGTTGTTCTGACTTTTCTTAAAGGTAGTAGAACAATAGAATTTCCATCTGCTTTTATGCGTTTGGATGTGCAAGAACTTCAAATGTTTCCTAGTGAAGATAGCTTGCAGATTAATGTAGATATGATACGTAAGCTATCGCCTGATTCACTATCTGTAATGGAGTTTAAGAATGAAGTAGATATCCGCATAGCTGAGAAAATGGGTAAGTTCCCTTTACTGAGCGAAAAAATTAAAGATAAATGGAATTTAATTCTTAGTAACGAATTTCACATGACTAATGATAGTCATTTATTCTACCAAGAGTACAAACCAGGAAGGCTACCACTTTTTACAGGAAAGTTGTTTAACCAATTTGAGCAAACAGGAGAAAAGCCTCTTTATTGGATTGATGAAAAAGAAGGTAGAAAAGCTCTTATTGGACGTACTGAAGATAAAGGACAGTTGATGAACTACCAGGGGTATCGCTGGGTGCATCGGCGCATTGCTCGAAATACTGATTCACGAACACTGATTTGTTATATAACGCCAAAAAATGTGTTTACTGAGGTTAACAGTACTACGCTTAAAGTTGTTGAAACTGGAATTTCTAATCAAGAAATGTTGTTTCTTTGTACTATCACCAATAGCTTTACGCTTGATTGGATGATACGCCAAAAGGTAACTACAACCCTTAATATGTTTTACATTTACCAATTACCCGTCCCACGTTTAACAAAAAACGATCGCAACTTTAACGATATTGTACAACGCGCCGCCAAACTCATCTGCACTACACCAGAATTTGACGAACTCGCGCAAGAAGTCGGTCTAGGTTCTCATCAACAAGGCGTTACCGACGAAGCAGAACGCGCCAAACTCCGCGCCGAACTCGATGGAATGGTAGCACATCTCTATGGCTTAACCGAAGATGAATTTAGCTACATCCTCACTACCTTTCCGATTGTGAATGCAACTGTTAAAGAAGCAGCATTAGAAGCTTACCGTAACTTTGTCCCAATGTTTGGAAACTCAGAATTAGTTTCTGCTTAGTTTCTCGTTCTCATACAGAACAAGGAAACGAGGAATACTAACAGCATCACAAATAAGCAGATGGGCGTTAATAAAATAAATATAATATGTTCCGTCATTGCGAGCGGAGCGAAGCAATCCCAGAGACTTTGCGATTGCTTCGCTCCGCTCGCAATGACATTTTGTATTTAATTATGCGTACATACTTATCTGTAACTATGAATACAAACTGACTTGTTACATTACAGTTTGAAGTATATTTATTACCTCAACTTATAGAAAAACAGAACACATTATTTGTAAATATCCAAAATTCTTAACTTTAAATTTATAATGTTAAATTTTCTCTGTGCAGATTATTAAGAATTTATTTTAAATTCACGGAGAGGTTTACTAGTATTCAGTTTCGTTAAAATTAAATTGCTGCTATCAATACAAAAATATATTTAGATAAAGTGTAATAAATTACTATATAAATCCGGCAGCATTTACTTAGTTGTAATTTTAGAACCGTGCAAATTTATCCTCACTCCGAATTTAACCATAGCCGCGATCGCTCTGAACAAGGCTTACAAAATTTGCTCGACCGCCTTGTTAAAACTATGCAGCGCGATGAGTTAGTCCGGCAAACAACCAATCAACTCAGAGAATCGCTTCAGGTTGATCGGGTGGTGTTGTATTATTTTTACAATCAGTGGGAAGGACAAGTGACTTTTGAATCTTTGAGTTCTCAAGAATTTTCAATACTTGGTTCCACTGGCCCAGATGATTGTTTTAACAATGAGTATGCTGCTTTATACTTAGCAGGACGGGTAAAGGCGATCGCTGATATTGAATTAGAGCCAATCGAATCTTGCCACCGAGATTTCCTCCGCAATTTACAGGTTCGTGCCAACCTGGTTGTACCAATTTTAATTCCTAAAGGATTATGGGGATTGCTAGTAGCACATCACTGCCAAGGGCCTCATCATTGGTCGCCATCAGATATGGAAGTAATCCAAGCAGGGGCAAAAATTCTAGCAACAGCCCCTTACATACTAGAAAGTTAAAAAAGGCGTTTAGTTAAAAGGGCGGTTATAAACCGCGTCTACACAGGCAAAACCCACCGACCTTGGTTAGAGGATGTTTGAAAAACTACATCTGGGTAGGGGAAATTCATGAATTGCCCCTACCTGCATTGGTAAGAAGATTAAGAAGTTACATATTTACTAACTTCGTTGAAAACCCTTAGCTGGCTTTTGTTGCCCCTTACCCTTGGGCTTAGATTTGCTAACTTCTCCTAAAGCTTCTTGAAATAAATTATGCAAATGTATGGGTACACTGGCAATGTCTGGTAACTCTGGCTCAATAGGTTTGTGGAATTCTTGCAAAAGTTCATCCAAATCACTTTCAAGGTGAAATGGACGTTGCAAAACTGTTTGCAACACATTTTCTAATTGAGTTGGATACTGTTGTGCTAATCGATGCCAAATAAAAGCATTAATACTTTTATCTTCGAGATAGTAGCGAATTAGTTTTTCCGCCCCTTGAACACTTTGCCAATCCTCTGTTGATAAAATTGTTTGTACCTTACTATATGTTGGTAAAAACATTTGTCCCCAACGAGGATGAGAAAGGGCTGTTACCTGTTCTGCTTTCTTGAGTTCAGCAGGCAAATCAACCTTTGGCATAACCATTTTGCTATTGCCAGCTTTGCTGTTCAACATCTGAGAAACTACGTTAGAATCAGCACCAAATTCTTGGGCTGCTGCTTTGATTTCCTCGTCTCCAATGCCAGCTGCTTCTGCTACTTCCGCTAAAGATTTTGAAGGATCAATTCCTGCTGCTGCAAAGCTTTTTTCAGTAATTATTTCTTGGAATTCTGCTATTTTTTTATTAAGTTGGTATCCAGGTAGAGTGATTTCATCAGTACCAAAAAAGTCCACAAACTGCTGATGATATTTCGTTACTGATTGCCAAGCTTCTTCTAATAAGTCTGGAGCATCGCTGTAAAGATTACTTTTATAGTTTTCTTTGAAATTTCCAATTGCTACAGCCAGTTTTGGTTTGCCTAATTTGCCCATTATTGTGTAGGGGCCAGATAACATCCAGTAGCTATCGGTGACAGGAGAAATACGAGTTAATAAAATTTCTCCTACTTTCAAGCGAGATATCGCTTGTAATGTTTGAGTATTGTTAGGTTTGACAATGTAGCGTTTATCTGTCAACCAGTTCGTCAATTCAAAACCATCATCTAGGATATTACTAATGGCAAATAAGCCAATAAAACTATGATGCCAGCTTTTGATCAGGTTGCGATCGCTCTCTTCTAAATCTGGATGGCTTTCAATAAACAATTCTAATGGTGATTTGTCACCGACTTTGCCGGCTGTTAGAAAGCTATCAATGATTAAGTCCTGCTGTGTACTATCGCCACTTCCACGGCGCATCTGTTCTGCTGCATAAGTTTCCAGTGCTGTTGCCAGTTCACCTTCAGCATCTAAGACAAAATCAACTAAGGCTTGTTTTAATTGGTGCGATCGTTCTAATATGACATCCACAAGTTAATCTCTCGGTGCGACAGATGTAGATTATAGCCTTTGAGAGAATTACAGCATCTAGCAATAGCTAGATTTATGGTGGTGTGTACTTAGCATATTTAGCCGTCAACCTTCTCTTAAACTAGATACAAAGCATCACACAAGGTTATTACAAATGGTTGCAATTTCAAATTCTAGCTATATTTCCCCAGAAGACTATCTCAAAGGAGAAGAAACCAGTCCTATCAAGCATGAATATAGACAGGGACAGGTTTATGCAATGGCAGGAGCAAGTAATGGCCATGTAATTATTTCTCTTAATATTGCTTCAATGCTGAGAAATCATTTGCGTGGGAGTGGTTGTCAAACTTATATCTCAGACACCAAAGCACATATTGAGTCCATTAATATCTATTACTACCCCGATGTGATGGTAAGTTGTGACCAACGAGATAAAGCTTTTAATAACTTTCTGCGTTATCCCAGCTTAATTGTAGAAGTGCTATCTCCGACAACAGAAGCCTTTGACCGAGGTGATAAATTTGCTGACTACCGACAGATAGAGTCACTTCAGGAATATGTACTTGTGAGTCAAACTCGCTTAAATGTTGAGTGTTTTCGCCGCAACTCAGAGAAACAATGGGTACTTTATCCCTATGGAAAAGAAGATATCCTTCATATAGCAAGCGTAGATTTTCGGTGTGCTGTTGCAGATTTATATGAGGATGTTACTTTTGAATCACCGTAATTGACGGATTATATAGATTAAAAGCAAGAAACCTGAATCTTGAAG
Organism: Nostoc sp. UHCC 0252; assembly: GCF_034931145.1. Taxonomy (NCBI): domain Bacteria; kingdom Bacillati; phylum Cyanobacteriota; class Cyanophyceae; order Nostocales; family Nostocaceae; genus Nostoc; species Nostoc sp. UHCC 0252. The sequence continues at coordinate 48,522 of NZ_JAYGHE010000033.1, forward strand.
GTTAAAAATGTGTTTTTATAAAGCAAAATAAAAAGGCAAAAGAAAATATTCTTTTGCCTTTTCAGTTTTTATCTTTTAATCAAGACGCGAGATTTCAAGTCTTTATTCGTCGTCGAAATCATCATCGTCGTCTTCTTCTTCTTCCTCGAAATCGTCGTCATCTACTACTTCATCGGCGATTAATTCGTCTTCTTCATCTAGAATTGACCTTTCTGCACGTCTGCTACCAAAACCAGATTCACCAAGAGTCGGAGAATCTAAATTATAGGCGCGGGCTGTACGGTCATCTAATACCATATCCAGGGGATCGTCAACTTCATCTAAGACACTACTGCTAATTTCAGCAGCATAATCTTCGATCGCACCGGGTTCTTCATAAGTGTTGTACCCAGTACCAGCCGGAATCAATCGCCCGATAATCACGTTTTCCTTCAATCCACGCAGCCAGTCAGATTTACCTTCAATAGCTGCTTCGGTAAGTACCCGTGTTGTCTCTTGGAATGATGCGGCGGAGATAAAGCTGTCGGTGTTCAACGATGCTTTGGTGATCCCCAACAATACTGGGGTATACTGTGCCCTTGCACCGCCTGTAATTGCCATAGCTTCGTTCACCTGCTCAACTTGGCGCAGTTCAACCAATTCGCCAGGAAGCATGGTAGTGTCACCGCCATCATCAATCCTGACTTTGTTGGTCATCTGGCGAACAATCACTTCAATGTGCTTATCGGAAATATCAATCCCTTGAGACTGATACACCATTTGCACTTCATTCACCAAGAATGTCTGTACCTTCTGCAAAGCGATGCTGGCACAAGCATAGATTCCGTCTTCAGAACCCAGGCTAAAGAAGATTTCTAAAATTTCGTGGGGATTGGATGGGCCATCAGTCAACGGTTGTCCCGCTACTACAATTGAGCCATCTGGAACAATCAAGTTTTGTCCAGGGCCTAGATTATAATCTGCGACCACGCCATTTGATTCTATGACCTTAATGGAGATCGCTTCATCACCACTTTCAGCGTAAACTACCTTAACTTCTCCGCCCCGCCGACATAAAATGCAGGCTTCTTTCGGTTTACGAGCTTCAAGTAGTTCCTCAATCCGAGGCAAACCTTGAATGATATCTCCGGTTTTGGCGCGTTCAAACACCAGCAACACCAAGTTATCACCCCGTTGTACCAAATCGCCGTCTTCTATCTGCAACACAGCACCAGGGCTGACTCGATAAGGACGACCAATGCGGGTAGTAATAACGTAGTTTTTAGTACTCAGAGCTGATTCCCCACCAGATGCAGCAGCAGCATTTTTAATATCTACCACTTGCCCTGATTCTGGGGCAAAAACTCCCGGAGCAACTTCTGTACCTTCTACTAGCAAGTCACCCACTTTCACTTTTGGCTGAGTACTAGTATTAATGGTAAGCCTGTCAGCGTCACGCAACACTAAGCAGCGACGCACGTTTTCGGTTCCTTTGCGGACACCCCGCACTTCCCCACCTTCTTTACACAAGATTTGGGTACGTGCGACTACAGAACCTGGGGCGATGGTTAACCCATCGTGTACCTCAAGTGTGGTCTGGGTGCTACCTTGGGTGGCATCGGCGGTAATGTCTCGACGAATTACCAAAGATTCCAAAATTACCAGTTGTAAACGTTGAACTTCTGGGTCTTCAGTATCCTCTACTAATTCAATATCTGCTGCCAGGGGTGAAGCATTATGGTCTTGTTCCCCTTCTTGCTCAATTTCCAGTACTAGCTGGGTTCGCAGCAGTTCTACACCTTCAACAGATTTGACACGTTCTGAATCTTTGTAAGGTAGTCTTTGTACCGCTCTTAATTGAATCGATCGCCCGGTTTGTTGACTTACCGATGTAGTGGATGGCACATCTGGATTATCTGGTACAGCAAACTCCACTACTGGACGGCTCAACAGGGCGGGGCCTTCTGGTGTTTCCACATACTGGATATAACGCAATTCCGTGGCAACATTACCTTGGAATTCTTCACCTGGTTGGATGAAGGTGTTATCTCGCCCGATGACTGATTCTGGATCGTCCACCATCAGCAGTTCCCCTGGCTTCACCACCACTTCCCGCAGGATGTCGTTTTTCTGGGTCACTTCTACCACACCACTGTTTTGGCAGAAGATATCTTTCACGACTTCAGTGCCAGCTTCGACAAACTGACCGTCTTCCACCAACAGTAAGGAGATATCTTTATTAACTTCGTGGCTTTCTTCAGGAATCCACAACAGTGTACCGCCCTGCACGACTTCATAGCCCAGCTTGGCTTTACCTTTTTTCTGGACTTCTACACCAGCAAATTTCAGGAAACCACCAGTGGTTGTGCGATAGCGATCGTCAATTAACTCAGCTACTACTTGACCATTTTGCACTTTTGTGCCTGGTGTAGCGCGGAGGTTAAATACCTGATTGTTGCCAGTAGATACTAAGTAGTTATTACGACCTTGAGAACTTTGGACTGTCACGGTTGCCTGGTCTAAAACCACAGAAGCAGTGATAATCTCAATTTCCCTGGTACTCTTACCTGGGTTAGCTTCGGGCAAGCGCACCACACCGCCGTGCAAACTGGCTAATTTGGTTTCTGCTAAAACTCCATTAGCAGCGATCGCATCACCATTTTTCACCACCAATTCTGCACCAGGCGGCAAGTTGTAAACTTCCCCAGACAAAATCCAAATCAAACCACCGCGTGCGGCTGTGGTTGTGGTGTTGCCTTGACGGTCAGTTTTTTGTTCTGGAACAACTTCGGCAAATTGCACTTCCCCTGCTAAGTCAGAGGCTACGTCTTTAACTGCTTTTTCTGTATTAGTCCGAGTTGTCCGTCCACCAAGGGCAACCTCTGCTAACAGCTGACCTTGTTTTACCTTATTTCCATCAAATACATATAGTGTTGAACCTTGGGTTAGATGAACCTCTTGGTTCTCTGGGGTAACATCACCTACTTTTGTTGGCTCCAAAAGCATGATGCCATTCGCCTCAACATAGAGGGCATCTTCCCCGTGCCGAGTCCGATATGTTCTGGTTTTCAGTTTGCGGGGAAGCTTGACAGTCCCATCAATTTTGGAACGAACTTGTTGTGCCACTTCTCCAGTAAACACCCCACCAGTGTGGAATGTCCGCATGGTTAACTGAGTACCAGGTTCACCGATACTTTGGGCAGCAATAATCCCCACAGCTTCGCCTAAGTCTACCATCTTGGCGTGGGCCAAACTCCAGCCGTAGCAGTGCTGACAGACAGAACGTGCGGCTTCACAAGTTAGTGGCGATCGCACCACAACTTCTCCCACCCCAGATTTTTCAATTTTCTTCGCCAATTCTTCAGGAATTGGTGAATTGCGGGCTGCAATCAATTCTTTTGTTACCGGATGCACCACATCTTCGCCAATTACCCGTCCCATCAAGCGGGTTCCTAAAGGAATCAAGGTTTTGGCACCTTCTGTCATTGGTCGAATGGTAAGACCTCTGGTAGTACCGCAGTCAAATTCCCGAATAATTACATCCTGGGATACGTCTACCAAACGGCGGGTGAGATAACCAGAGTCAGCCGTCCGCAACGCAGTATCCACCAATCCTTTTCTGGCACCGTAAGACGAAATAATGTATTCCGTTACAGTGAGTCCTTCCCGGAAGTTGGTTTTGATCGGTAAATCGATAATTTCCCCTTGAGGATCTGCCATCAGTCCCCGCATTCCCACCAATTGCCGGACTTGAGAGATGTTACCCCGTGCCCCGGAGAATGCCATCATGTATACGGAGTTGAGAGGATTAGTCTTTTTGAAGTGAACGACTACTTCATCTTTCAAGGCTTCACTGGTACCATTCCAAGTATCGATTACCTTTTGGAAGCGTTCTACTTCAGTAATTTCTCCCCGTTGATAACGGGTTTCAGTAGCGCGAATTTCTTCCTCGGCTGCGTCTAAGAGCAATCGTTTAGTTGGTGGTATCATCAAGTCATCTACACTGATGGAAACCCCTGCTTTGGTAGCGTAGCGAAATCCCAAATCTTTCAGTTTATCCGCCATCACTGCGGTTCGCGCCGTACCATAATGAGTAAAGGCCCAAGAAATTAAATTTCTCAGTTGACCCTTATCAACCACCCGATTGCGAAAAATCATTTTTTCGTTAGTCATTAGTCATTAGTCCTGAGTCATTAATAATTAATAATTCGTAATACTCGCCAGAGGCGAGAAGCAAGCTACATAATTCGTAGTTCGTAATTAATTCTTCAATTACGAACTACGTTAGCGAGTCCGCGAGCGTCATTAGAAATTACGAATTAACTAGCCAGTGCTTCCTGAATGGCGTTATTGTAGATAACTCGACCAGGCGTTGTGTATATATACTGGGAAAGTACATTACCCTTAGCGTCTTGTCTGACTCGGCGGAACTTATAGAGTAATGTCCGGCTACCATCCTCGTTTTCCGTCACTTTCACAGGTTCCGTATCCGCTTGGTCTGATTCTATTTCACCGTCAAACCGCACGTAAATATAGGCGTGCAAGTCAACTTGCTCTTGCTGGAAAGCCATAATTACATCCTCTAGCGAAGAAAAGTACTTTCCTGCGCCTTTTGTCGCACCAGGATTTTCTGCTGTTAAGTAATAGGCTCCCAACACCATATCTTGGCTGGGTGTGATGATGGGTTTACCGGTGGCTGGTGACAAAATATTGTTAGAGGCCAACATTAACAACCGCGCCTCAGCCTGACTTTCTAATGACAGAGGTACGTGTACCGCCATTTGATCCCCGTCAAAGTCGGCGTTAAATGCTGGACACACCAGAGGATGCAGTTGAATTGCTCTACCTTCTACCAAAATCGGTTCAAAAGACTGAATACCTAAGCGGTGCAATGTTGGTGCCCGGTTTAGCATTACAGGGTGTCCTTCAATCACCTCTTCCAGCACATCCCAAACACTAGGATCGTTACGTGATATCAGCTTTTTCGCAGCTTTGATGTTATTTACCATCCCACTACGAATCAGGCGGTTAATCACAAATGGTTGAAATAGCTCAATTGCCATTTCTCTAGGCAAACCGCACTGGTGAATTTTCAGCTTTGGCCCGACCACAATGACAGAACGTCCAGAGTAGTCAACCCGTTTACCTAACAAGTTTTGTCGGAAACGTCCTTGCTTACCCTCAATAATGTCGGACAAAGATTTTAGGGGTCGATTATTTGCCCCTACCACAGTGCGTCCCCGACGACCATTATCAATCAAAGCATCCACTGCTTCTTGCAGCATCCGCTTTTCGTTCCGCACAATAATCTCTGGTGCCAAAATTTCTTGCAAGCGTGCCAAACGATTGTTGCGGTTAATTACCCGCCGATACAAATCATTCAAATCGCTGGTGGCAAAGCGTCCGCCATCTAGCTGCACCATTGGGCGCAAGTCGGGGGGAATTACGGGAATAACTGCCATTACCATCCACTCTGGTTTGGAACCAGTAGCGATGAAGTTGTCAATTACCCGTAGTCGCTTAATTAGCTTGGCTCTCTTTTGTCCCTTAGCATTGCCAATTTCTTCGCGTAGGCTTTCGGCTTCTTGTTCTAAATTGATATCGGCAAGCAAACGCAACAGCGCTTCAGCACCAATACCTACCTCTACGCCTTGCAGCACAGAATCTTCGCTATAAATTTGGTCTTCTATTTCCAACCACTGGTCTTCACTCAGCAGTTGTTTGTAACTTAAAGTTTCGGCATTACCAGCACTCAGGACAACATAAGAGTTGAAATAGACAATCTGCTCGACATCCCGCAATGGCATATCTAACAGGATGGAAATATAGCTAGGAATGCCTTTGAGATACCAAACGTGAGCTACTGGTGCAGCGAGTTTAATATAGCCCATGCGGTGGCGACGCACCCGTGACTCGGTGACTTCTACCCCACATCGCTCACAGACAATACCTCTATGACGAACTCTCTTATACTTGCCACAATGGCATTCCCAATCTTTCGCTGGGCCAAAGATGCGCTCACAAAATAAGCCATCCATTTCTGGCTTGAGAGTTCGGTAATTAATCGTTTCTGGCTTGGTAACTTCACCGACTACTTGACCATTAGGCAATGTTCTTTCGCCCCACTGCCGAATGCGTTCGGGGGAAGCCAAGCCGATTTTTACGTAGTCAAACTGATTAGTTTGGGCAGGTCTCATACTTAAGTGCTGAGTTTCGAGTTATGAGTTTTGAGTATATTTAGTTTTAAGGTTTGAATTAAGAGATATCCAAGTGCTAAATGCCAATTACTGAGTTTTTTAATACTCAGCACTCAGCACTCAGCACTCAGCACTCCTTATTCGTCATCTTCCAGCGATTCGCGGGAAAGAGATTCATAGGTGGGTCGAGGAGGTGTCCGACGGGCTGATTGGTCTGCCATCAAATCGACTTCCACATCTAGGGAACTGCCGTCTGCTTGAGTTTCTACCTTATGTACGGCAATGTCCAACCCCAATGATTGCAACTCGCGCATTAACACCTTAAAGGACTCTGGGGTTCCAGGTCGAGGAATTGCCTTACCTTTAACGATCGCATTTAACGCTTCATTCCGTCCTTGCATATCGTCAGATTTAACTGTGAGCAATTCCTGTAAGGTGTAAGCTGCACCAAAGGCTTCCAATGCCCACACTTCCATTTCTCCAAACCGTTGACCACCTTGTTGTGCTTTACCACCCAAGGGTTGCTGAGTCACCAGTGAGTATGGGCCTGTGGAACGGGCGTGGATCTTATCATCCACCAAATGCACCAGTTTCAGCATGTAAGCCACACCGATGGTAATTGCTCGGTCAAAGGGTTCGCCTGTACGACCGTCATACACCATGATTTTGCCTGGGTTATCTGGGTTATATACCCAGTCTTTCCCTGTTTCGTCCCGTGCTTCTTGCAATTTGCCATGCACGATTCGGCGAGATGTCTCTTCACCGTACATTTCATCAAAAGGAGTAATCTTAAATCGCACTCCCAAGGTTTGACCAGCCCAACCCAAGAGGCATTCAAATACTTGTCCGACGTTCATCCGACTGGGTACACCCAAGGGGTTAAGTACAATGTCCACTGGTGAACCATCGGGCAAATAAGGCATATCTTCTGCTGGTAATATTCGAGAAATAATCCCTTTATTACCGTGCCGTCCTGCCATTTTGTCGCCAACTTGGATTTTGCGTTTTTGGGCAACGTACACCCGGACTACCATATTGGCTCCTGGTGGTAGTTCATCCCCTTGTTCACGAGTAAACAAGCGCACATCAACTACGCGACCTTTTTCACCGTTCGGTACTCGCAGGGAATTGTCCCGCACATCTCGCGCTTTTTCACCGAAAATTGCCCGCAACAGCTTTTCTTCTGGTGGTTGGTCAGATTCACCTTTGGGTGTTACCTTACCCACCAAGATATCTCCAGCTTCTACCCATGCCCCTATACGAATGATTCCTTGTTCATCCAACTGACGCAAGGCATCTTCCCCGACGTTGGGAATTTCTCTGGTGATTTCTTCTGGCCCTAGTTTGGTTTGTCTCGCTTCAATTTCATATTTTTCAATGTGAATTGACGTGTAAACATCGTCCTGCACCAATCTTTCAGAGATTAAAATCGCATCTTCGTAGTTGTAGCCTTCCCAAGGCATGTAGGCAACGACGATATTTTGTCCTAGCGCCAATTCACCGCCTTCGGTGGAGGAGCCATCAGCCAGCACTTGACCAGCAACGACACGTTCACCAATACGGACAAGAGGTTTCTGATTTAAACAGGTGTCTTGGTTTGAGCGTTGGTATTTGGAAAGGGTGTATCTAATTTCGGAGGTGTTAGCTTTGGGACGGACGCGAATTTCTGTAGCATCCACATAAGTCACATCGCCATCTGTACGCGATACAATTACCATCCCGGAGTCTCTTGCTCCTTGTGCTTCCAAACCAGTACCCACCAAAGGACGTTCTGGCTTCAGTAGCGGTACTGCTTGCCGTTGCATGTTTGATCCCATCAGCGCTCGGTTAGCGTCATCATGCTCCAAGAAGGGAATCATGCTGGTCGCTACCGACACAATCTGTACAGGAGATACTGCTACATAGTCAACCTGTTCTGGCGTTGTGGTGGAAAATTCTTGCCGATAGCGCACTGGCACTTGTGGCCCAATAATATGCCCAGTTTCATCTACAGGAATATCCCCAGGAGCAACCCGTAGATCGTCTTCTTCGTCGGCTGTCATGTAGGCTGGAGGCAGATCAAATCTGACTCGCCCATTTTCCACAGGTCTAAATGGTGTTTCTAAGAATCCGTACAGGTTAACCCGTGCATGGGTTGCCAAGGAACCAATCAATCCGGCGTTGGGGCCTTCTGGTGTCTCAATGGGGCAAATGCGTCCATAGTGACTAGGGTGAATATCCCGCACGGCAAATCCAGCGCGTTCGCGGGTTAAACCACCAGGGCCAAGGGCGCTTAGACGACGTTTGTGGGTCAGTTCTGCCAGAGGATTGGTTTGATCCATGAACTGACTTAATTGGCTGGAACCAAAGAATTCTTTAATTGCTGCTACCAATGGTTTGGGGTTTACCAAGGAAGCGGGGGTTAGAACTTCGGCATCAGATACGGTCATCCGTTCCCGAATGATTCTTTCTAAACGGTTTAAGCCCACCCGCACTTGGTTTTGCAGCAATTCCCCGACGCTTCTCACCCGACGGTTGCCTAAGTGGTCAATGTCATCGATATTACCGATGTCATATTCTAGGTTGATTAGGTAATCTACGGCTGCCAAGATATCGCCAGGAGTCAACACCCGCATTGTGTCTGGGACTGAAAGGCGCAATTTCTTGTTGAGTTTGTACCGTCCAACGCGACCAAGGTCATAACGTTTCGGGTCAAAGAATCGGGAGTCTAAGAGTTGTTGTCCACCTAAGACTGTGGGGGGTTCACCAGGACGCAGTTTCCGATATAACTCCATCAGGGCTTCTTCTTCAGAAAACTGCCCTTCTTTTTCGATGGTTTTTTGGAAATACTCTGGATGGCGTAAAGCATCAAAGATTTCGTTGTCTGATAAGCCTAAAGCTTTTAGGAGTACCTGCGCTGACAGTTTGCGGGTTTTGTCGATACGTACCCACACCAAATCGTTACGGTCTGTTTCAAATTTCAGCCATGCTCCCCGGTTGGGAATTAAGCTAGCTGAATAAGTACGTCGCCCGTTTTTGTCGATTTCTGATTTGTAATAAACCCCTGGCGATCGCACGATTTGGTTGACAATTACCCGCTCGGCCCCGTTAATAATAAACGTGCCGCGATCGGTCATCAAAGGCAAATCTCCAATAAATACCTCTTGCTCTTTGATTTCCCCGGTTTCTTTATTAATCAGGCGTGTAGGGACATACATTTGGACGGCATAAGTACTGTCCCGCCGTTTTGCTTCTTCGACGCTGTACTTTGGCTCTTTGAGTTTGTAGTTATGACCCAAAAAGTGCAATTCTAATTTGCCCGTATAATCTGTAATAGGACTAAAGGAGTTTAGTTCTTCTATCAGCCCTTCTTCCAAAAACCAGCGAAAGCTAGCTCGCTGAATTTCGATCAAGTCGGGCAACAGAAAGGCGGGTTCCATATATGTTTCTTTAGTCATGCCTCTTCCTTTGTCAACCTGGTAAAATTTTCCCTTGGACACTGCTATTTGACGCTTCCCACTGCTAGTCAGTGTCCTTAGTTGTTTGGGAACTTATGACACACTTGCTATTTACAGGTGTGGGCAGCAGCCATTAAAGCTGGAATGAGCAATTTGGACAAGGGCATAATTACCCTTAATCGGGTACTTAGACAACAAAAACCCACTATAGTCTTGATCTAAGAAGAATATACAGTTGAGATATTCCTGAGTTTTATCTACGTTCTTCATTTCCCCTCCAAAAAGCGCGTTAATTTGCTGACGCAGCTCTAGCCGATGTGTTTTTTTTTAATCCACACGCCTATTTATACTCTCAGTGATATTTTAGATATCCTAAGACTGAGGGAACGATCCGCACCTTGTCGGTTTTGAATCAGAATCACTTCGTTTTGCTGGATTGTACTCACAAGGCAATTTCGTTTAAGGATTTTGTATAGGTTAAATACACACCAAGCCGATGTTGTGCAAAAGCCTAGCTCAACCTGGTTTGGCACGGTTAGTCATGTGTGGAGAGCATCCGCTTGTAGAGATTTGGAGGATGGCCAAGCCGATAACATCACGGAAAATTAGGCTCAGAAATTTTAGGTTCCTTCCTTTATCATTATGGCGCAAGCAAAATGTTTTTGAGGGAATAATATTACCATATTTTCCCTTTCTAGAGTTTTATTTTTTTTAGCACAACCGAATAAAAGAGAATTATTGCCTACTTTATATTAACAGACCGAATAGTTCACAGGCATTTTGAGTGGTTTGATGGGCGATCGCTTCTACCGTTTCTTGACGCAGTTTAGCTACTTGCTCGGCTACATAAAGTACGTAGGCAGGCTCGTTACGCCTCTCACCCCGTTTCGGAACTGGGGCAAGAAATGGGCAGTCTGTTTCAATTAGTAGACGATCGCTACTCACCATCGCTGCTGAGGACTGGATCGCTTTGGCGTTTTTGAACGTTACCGTCCCGCTAAAGCTGATGTAGAAGCCTAAATCAAGAAACCATTGAGTTTCTTCTGGCGTTCCTCCCCAGCAATGCATCACACCCCGCACTCTTTCTCCCTTACGTTCGCGCCATTTTTGCAACACTTCTCTGGTTGCTTCAGCAGCATCGCGGCAGTGGATAATTACTGGTAAGTTAAGTTCAGATGCGATCGCTAACTGCGACTCAAATACCATCAGCTGATGCTCATAGTTATCAGCTTTGTAAAAATCCAGACCCATTTCCCCAATTGCTACTACATTGGAGTCAGAACTCGCCAAAGTTTTGATTTTCTCGGCTGTCTCGTTATTCCATTTATCAGTATCTAAAGGATGTAACCCTACGGCAAAGCTGATTTCAGGAAACTCGTGCGCTATAGACTGAATGCTAGAAAACTCATCAGGGTGAACACAGGAATGTACTAAACGTACTACTCCTGCTTTTTGCCACCGCGATCGCACTGTTGCTAAATCTGGCTGAAAGCTATCAAAATTGAGGTGAACGTGCGTATCTACCAGTTGCATTCTTTGTTCTTTGTCGTTAGTCATAGAATTGTTAGTTAGCTTTCGATCGCAACTAAGGACAAATGACCATCTAGGTGAATCTTTCTCCTGTGCTAACCGCTACGCGATCGCCAAAAGATCAAAAGGGAAAGCACCCCACCACTTGATTTTAATTGGCAAAACCAGTTGCTGATGGAGCAGCCCTGCCGTAATTCGGTTAAAAAGAATAGAGCAAGGGTGTGGAAACAAGCCCTCTAGACTACACTATTTGGACGAGCAACTGGCGTTTTACGCCAATTACTACAACTTTAAGAAAGTTCGTAACTCAGTGGTTAACTGAGTTGGAAAGCACCGCCTCACCAATGACTTATTCAGAAACTGTTTGAGTTAAGGGCTTTAGTTTATGAGCCAATCTCGACTTTTTCCTTGCCCCATTATTGGGGTGAAGGACACCCCGTTTAACTGCTTTATCGATTTTGCCGTAAGCTTCGGATAACCGAGCCTCTGCTTCTTGTTGTAATTCTGGGGTAGGATTAGCTGCATAGACAGCTACAGCATTAGAGTATTTCTTCATCAGCGTCTTGACTGCTGATTTGTAAGCTTTGTTACGCAGTCGGTTACGTTCTGCGATTTGGGCACGCTTGAGAGCAGACTTTGTATTGGCCACAGTCAATTCCAAAAATACTATTAATATGTACACACACTACTAGACTTACTAATATAGCATCCAAATTGCCAATGTTATAATTTCCTAAAAAAATTATCCTATTGGACAATAATTTTTCTCCTGCTTCCTAATCTCTCCAGTCCCTAATTCAGTGTGTCGTCAATTTAGGAAATGCGTTAAAATAAACGATATCAAATACAACTGTTACCCTAACTCATCGCCACCTGATAAAGCGGTGTAACTGCCAATGTAATCTGTCTCAATAGGATGTATTGTCGGAGGCAAAAAACTGTAAACAGCTAAATTTCAGGGGTTTCAAAGTATAAAAACGATATAATATCGTGCATGTACAGACATTAAACTATTGAGAAGTTAGGAAAATAAGTAAAAATTATACTCAGACCCTACCTTTATAAATCTGGGGGATCGGATGTGCAAACACATCACCAGCACCCGGCAAGGAGTAAGGGTAAGGGCGTAAAGGTAGTAGGAAATGGCACATCCACTTTCTGCCGCTAGCCTGTTAAGGGTTGTCGGACTGAGCAATTAAGTTGCCTCCTCAAGGAAACCATCTGCTGGCAACCTTGAGAGTATCAAAAAAATCCAGGTTAAGCTAGAGAAGAGAATTAGAGTCAGCTTGCACACCCCAGTGGGTCAAGAGCAATACTAAATCTCAGGTGTGAATATTATAATTTTGGCATTGTCCTTACTCCATGCTGCGAATCATTACTCAGCAGGCAGACGTTACAGCAGAACTGCAACGAATCTGCGATCGCACCCATGACGAACAGGTGCTTCACAAAGAAGCAACGGTACGCGAAGTTTTGCAGGCAGTAAAGCGCCAAGGCGACAAAGCTGTATTGCATTACACAGCCGAATTTGACAAACAAACCCTGAAAGCAGAAGAACTTCGAGTTACAGGCTCGGAACTAGATGCAGCCTATCAGCAGGTGTCAAAGGAGTTGTTGGGCGCAGTTCGGCTAGCTTGCCGCCAAATTGAAGCTTTTCATCGTCAGCGAGTACCAAAAAGCTGGGTACACTTTGGCGACGATGAAGTAGTGCTGGGCAAACGCTACACCCCTGTGGATCGAGCAGGGTTGTATGTACCTGGTGGTCGAGCCGCCTATCCCAGTACAGTGCTGATGAATGCAATTCCGGCTCGTGTTGCTGCTGTACCCCATATAGTGATGGTGACACCGCCAGGCCCAGGGGGTGTAATTAATCCAGCAGTCTTGGTAGCTGCCCAAGAAGCAGGAGTGCAAGAAATTTATCGCATTGGGGGCGCACAAGCGATCGCTGCTTTAGCTTATGGCACAGAAACGATTCCGAAAGTGAACGTCATTACTGGGCCTGGTAACATTTATGTCACCCTAGCGAAAAAACTTGTCTATGGAACCGTTGGCATTGATTCTTTGGCAGGCCCTAGCGAAGTGCTGGTGATTGCCGATGAAACTGCAAATCCGGTGCATGTAGCTGCTGATTTACTAGCCCAAGCCGAACACGATCCAATGGCAGCAGCAATTTTGCTGACGACAGATGCGGCTTTGGCGAAAAACGTGCAATTAGCCTTGGAAAGACAGCTAGTGGATCATCCACGGCGAATAGATACAGAAAAAGCGATCGCTCATTATGGCTTAATTGTCCTTGTGGAATCGCTCCAAGCAGCAGCAGAACTCTCAAATGAATTTGCCCCCGAACACCTGGAATTAGAAGTTAAAGACCCTTGGGCGCTCTTACCGCAGATTCGCCACGCTGGGGCAATCTTTTTGGGTTACTCCACACCAGAAGCTGTAGGTGACTATTTGGCAGGCCCTAACCACACCTTGCCGACTTCTGGCGCTGCCCGCTATGCCTCGGCATTAGGGGTTGAAACCTTCCTCAAACACTCCAGTATTATTCAATACTCCCAAACCGCACTGCAAAATGTGGCTGGTGCTATTGATGTGCTAGCAACGGCAGAAGGCTTACCTTCTCATGCTGATTCAGTTCGCCGCCGAGTTCAGCAAGAAGAGTGATTTGGAATGGTTAATTTTTTTAAAGACTGTTGACAAAAGTGATTCCGTAGATAGCAAACAGTTTATTTGCTACCCTGTTTTAAGCCTTTTGGCGGGCATCTACTAGACATTGCCCGCCTATCGTGCTGAGTTCTTAAAGAAGAAGTTATGTTTGTAGTCAGCCAGTAAGCAGTTTCAGACAAGGGTTAGTGTCTCAAAGAACTGGCGAAAATATCTTTTTACAACGCACTAACGTCAAAGTTGGGTGAAACCGATTTATAGTGTAGCCTCGAACTCTATATACTAAACAGGCAGATGGAAAAATAATTTAGTGTCGCTGCTAACAAGTTTTGCTACATACTAATGTAAGGAGTCTACTCTTATTAGGAGACGAGAGCGGTGCTAAAAAATATTTTAGTAGCTCTGGACGGTTCGGAAATTGGAGAACGAGTAATTCAGAGTTTAGATAATTTGGCATTGTCAAAAGATGCCAAAGTTATTCTCTGTCATGTATTTCCCACGCCAGAGTCAGAAATCGAACTACCTGCCGATCGTCCTCAACCAGAGTCACTAACATTTTCTTATTTTCAGCTTGAAAAACAGCTGCAATCCTATCAAGAAAAATTATCAATCACAAGTGAGTTAGAACTGGTAACTGGCGATCCTGCTGAAGAAATTATTCGTCTTGCCAATATTTACAAAGCTGACTTGATCGTAATTGGCAGTCGCGGATTGATGGGGATGAAACGAATTGTCCAGCGTTCTGTTAGCAGTCAAGTTGTGGAAGAGGCTAATTGCTCGGTGTTCGTGGTAAAGCCGAATTAGAATCAGATAAAGGCAAATCAGATGATCGTGCCATGACTACAACCCCAGCAGTTACTAAACGACTTACCTTTGAAGAGTATCTGGCTTATGATGATGGGGAGCATCCCGTTTTGGCAGATCGCCCTCAGACTAGAAGTCTGGGGCTATACAAACAAAACCCGCCTACGCGGGTTTCAGAAAGTCCGCGCAGGCGGACTTAGTTTGTGTAGCCGCGATTTCCAATCGCCCGGTGTTTCTTCCAAAAGTGGATGCTCCCTGATGATGGCGCTGATACCCGCTATGAGTTGGTCAATGGAGAACTTATACCCATGAGTCTAGGAAGTGGACAACATGGGGCGGTAACAGAATTTCTTAATATTTGCTTTCGAGGAGAAATTCTTCGACTAAAGTTAGATTGGACTTCTAAACAAATGGTTATCGGTGTTCGCTCCCCTCGTGCTGGCAAATGGGATACATCGAGAATTCCCGATGTAGTTGTGATTCCATTGTCTCAGTGGCGGGAGTTGAGAAACCGAGAAGCAGTTATTGAACTCAACGAATCACCGCCTTTGTTAGTGGTGGAAGTCGTCGGCGAATCCACAAAAACTGTAGACTATCGAGCCAAGCGAGTTGAATATAATGTATTAAATATTCCAGAATATTGGATTGTCGATCTTGTCTTCACATTGATAGAAGAATTATACGAACTAGTAGAGTTTTTTGGTAGCGATGCCTGCGGCGGTAAACTACGTATTCAATCTCAAACTTTTCCAGAGTTAGAATTAACAGTTGAACAAGTGTTGACAGCTGACGATTAAAAATGATTTACGGATTTCAAAATTCTAATTGAATTGGCAATTTAGAGTCTAAAATTTGATTTGACCAAGTTTGTATAAAATAGGAGGGTAAATTTGGCTGAGGTTTTTTATGGTTTCCCGCCGTATTCTTCAAGCCGGTGCATCTTATAGTTTTAGCCGATACTTTGAATTACCTTTCACAATTGATGATATTTTAGCCGAATTAAATTGCACTATTGAAAGAAAAAATCTCACATTACCTAAATCATCAGAAATTTTAGACATCCAATTTTTACAGCAACAACTTCACCGTAATTTTTCTCATGTTGATTTAATTAATGAAACTACGAGACGGGAAGCTTTAATTAGTCCAATTTTGTTTGAAGTTTGCAATTTAACTAATCAGAGGCTCAATATAGAATATTCTATTGCTGTCAACGACTATCTGAAAGGGACTCTTGATTATTATATTGCATCTCCTCAAAATTTATTAGTCATTGAAGCTAAACAATCAGATTTAGTTAGAGGATTTACTCAACTCGCTGTTGAATTAATAGCACTTGACCAATGGACTAAATCTACATCTGAACTTCTATATGGAGCAGTTACGACTGGTGAAGACTGGCGTTTTGGAGTTTATCATCGTGCAAATCGTCAGGTAACTCAAGACCAAAAACGCTATCAAGTTCCAGAAGATTTATTTATGCTGATAAAAATTCTTGCAGGTATTGTTTCTGGTTCTTGAACTGGGGAATCGGGACGCAAAGAATAACCAATGCCCCATGCCCCAATTCCCAATCCCTTCACCTCCAACCGATTTAACGTCCTTGAGTTGCCAAAAACTGACGCAAGCTCAACAAACTCAGGGTTTGACCCAAATTTAAGGGCAAAAGTGAAACTCCTTCCAAGCGGGATTGCACCCAACCTTCTCCCCAGTACCATTCGTGAAATCCATCAATACCTCCACTGAGTAGCAAGCGGAGGCAGTTGGATTTTACAACGTCTACTTGATGATGAACCGAGACTAGCCCAGTCCAGGTTGTAAACTGAAATCCTGGAAGTAGTTCTTCTGGCATTCCTGGTGCAAAGCGTTGCCCTAAAAGCCATTTTTGTAGTTGTACCGGATGCACCAGACTGTCACGAATTGCATCTGTTGACGCTTCAATTTCGATCCGTAGTTGACTTTGTTGAAAATTACCTAGCATTTTTCTAAGATTGCCTAAAGGTGAGATATGGCTATTTCTAATATTGCAAATACAATCAGTGATTATTACTGTGTCACTTTTCTAGCAGCAGAGAACTTAGAATAGAAAATGTGAACTTGTTAAGAAATGTAAGGTTATTCATGGCGGATCAGTTAATTCGTGCAACAGCAGCCGAAGGTGGAATTCGTGCCGTAGGTGTGATCACCACACGTTTAACAGAAGAAGCACGAGTGCGCCACAAGCTTTCTTATGTGGCAACGGCAGCACTGGGTCGGACTATGACGGCTGGCTTGTTAATGGCTTCTAGTATGAAGCGAAGTGGATCAAGGGTCAATGTTCGGATAAAAGGCGATGGGCCTTTGGGTGGCATATTGGTAGATGCTGGCTTAGATGGTACTGTACGCGGGTATGTGGCAAATCCATCTGTAGAATTGCCTCCTAATGCCAAGGGTAAGCTAGATGTTGGCGGTGCAGTGGGTAGTGGCTACCTCTACGTTGTGCGGGATGTCGGTTATGGTTATCCTTACTCTAGTACGGTAGAACTAGTTTCTGGCGAAATTGGTGATGATGTAGCTCATTATTTGGTGAGTTCCGAACAAACACCTTCGGCTTTAGTTTTAGGTGTGTTTGTGGGAGCAGGAGGAGTAACTGCGGCTGGAGGGTTACTAGTACAAGTGTTGCCCAAAGCTGCTAGAGACGAAGCTTTAGTAGAAACATTGGAATCACGAGTCGCTGGTCTGGCAGGATTTACGCCATTATTGCAAGCCGGGAAGAATTTGACTGAAATCTTTAGCGACCTCTTGGGAGATATGGGATTGGAAATCTTTTCCGAAAGGCAAATGGTGCGCTTCCATTGTGGTTGCTCTTTTGATCGCGTTTTGGGGGCACTGAAGATTTTGGGAGAAGCCGAACTGCAAGATATGATTGTTAAAGATAATGGTGCGGAAGCAACTTGCGACTTTTGCGGCAATGTTTATCAGGCAAGTAGCGATCAGTTGGCTCAACTAATTGCCGATTTGCAAGCTGAATCTACTGTTTCAGGATAAAGTATAAACTAGCACTGATTTTTTAGATTGTTAATGGTACTCTGTGGAGAGAGATAACCAAAAAAGTAGCTTTTTAATCATGAGAAAGTTACTATGTCAACAATGGAATTATCAACCTAAAACAGAGCGCTATTCAATTATTTTGGTGTGAGAAATGACAGAGCGGGATATTCCAGACAGTTGGTCAAGAGCCGATGGAAGAGAGCCAGATCAAAACAAAAGATTATCCCGAACAGAACAATTCGGTGAAACTCAGCCATTTGATGTCCCAGCTACTGGTTCTACCTCCAAGTCAGTGAAGCGGCGAAAAAAAAACCATAAAAAAGGATTACCTATAAATAGTAATTCAGAAGAAATTACCCAACTAAGTAGTACTGGGAAATGGCCACGCTGGATTAAAAGCTGGACATTGTGGCTAGTACTACTAATGTTAATTCCCGGCAGTATAGGATTCTTGGCAATGGCAATGCTACTGAAGTTGCCAACTGCCCCTAATTGCCCCTCAATTTTTTGGCCCCTAGCTAGTGCTTCTGTGCGGTTACACTGCGCTCAGTTAGCGGCTTCTAAGCAGACAGTGAACGACCTGTTACAAGCGATCGCTCTGGTGAAAGAACTACCTGAAAGTCACCCGTTGCATGGAGAAATTGATCGTTTCATCGAAGAATGGTCACGGGATATTTTGAAACTAGCAGATCAAAGTTTCCAAACGGGGAATTTAGAAGAAGCGATCGCTACTGCTCGTAAAATACCCGAAGATGTGGCAGCTTATAAATTAGTCGATGAGCAAGTTGACAAATGGCAAACAATCTGGTCAAAGGCAGAAGCTACATACAACGGTGCGATCGCAGAAGTAAAGGAACGGCGCTGGCAATCGGCATTCATGTTATCCGCCAAAATGCTGCGCGTAGACAATCAATACTGGGCGGGTACTAAATACGACCAATTGAATCGTCTAATTGCCACAGCACGGGAAGATGGCGATAAGTTAGGAAAAGCTGAAAATTTAGCAAATACCAAAGTAGTTGATAAATTACTGGAAGCTATCAAGTTAGCCGAGTCTATTGGGCAGGAAAGTTATCTTTACCAAAAAGCTCAAGAAGCGATTCCGGCATTTGGACGCAAAATGCTGGAGTTAGCAAAGGAAAAACTAGATAAGCGAGATGCCGATGAAGCACTGAATATTGCTAGACAAATTCCAGAAAGCACGAAACTACAGGGCGAAACAGACGACTTTATTGCCATAGCGGACGCGAAAAGGAGTGCTTGGATAGGTAACGTTTCTGGTTTAGAGGCTGCGATCGCTCAAGCACAACAAATTGATCCTTCCAGACCAGTGTATAACGAAGCACAGCAACTGATTGCTCGTTGGCAGTTGGAAATTGAAGATGTTGCCAATCTAGAAAAAGCGAGAATATTGGCTAGCCAGGGAACAGTGCCTAATTTAACAGCAGCGATCGCCCAGGTGCAGCTTATCCCTGCTAGTAACCCCCGCGCCACAGAAGCTAGGCAAGAAATAGGTCGCTGGCAGTCCCAAGTTGAAACAATTGAAGACCAGCCTTACTTAGATCGGGCCGAACAGATAGCTATATTCGAGGATATCAATTCTTTGCAAGCTGCGATCGCTCAAGCTAGCGAAATTCGCAGAGGTCGGGCATTATATCCAGAGGCACGGAAAAGGATTCGTACTTGGGTAGGAAAGATTCAGCGAATTCAAGACCAACCCTACTTGGATCAAGCCCAAGAACTGGCTCAGAGTGGAAATCTTACCGCCGCCATTAGCGCAGCCCAACAAATTGCTTCATCGGGAAGGGCACTTTCACAAGAAGCACAAGCTGCGATAAATGACTGGGAAGGGCAACTCCGCACTAGAGAAAACTGGAGAAAAGCTCAGGAAGTGGGTGCGGCTGGCACGCCAGAAGCTTTGGTTGAAGCAATACGACTGGCGGATCGGGTTTCAAACAATAGCATTTTACGTATGGATGCGAATCTGGCTATTGACCAATGGAGTCAGCAATTGTTAGAAATAGCCCGTTCTCAAAGTCAGTCTGATATTGCTAGAGGGATTGATATTGCAAAATCGATTCCACGCGGTAGTGCTGCTTACAGCGCGGCGCAAGAGCAAATTAAGGCTTGGCAAGAATTTCTTAATCCTCAACCAGCACCTCAGCCTCAGCCCCAGACGGAATCTCTACCATTTCCTCAATCAACTACTACTGATGGGCAGTAATATCGTTATTCAAGATTAAAACCTTTTAATTCAGTATTTTCAAAAGGTATATCAGGGATAGGGAAATATAAGGAAAAACTTTCCTTTTTTAAGTAGGGTAGCACAGCTAGCTATGCTACCCTACGAAAATTTATTCACCCCATTCTTTAATTACAGAAAATAGTGATGAGTAATCATCATCAGCAAATGACATTTTCACGGCTGTTTGTAAGATTTGCCGCACACCTTTAATACTGCTGAGATCCAAACTTCGGGATTTCGCTTCAGAGATAAACAATTCTGTATCTTTGAGCAAGTGTTTTGTGGGGAAATTCGGATCGGCATAATTGCCATCCAACATTCGTTGTAGCTTTTTGTCAAAGGTAGGTGCGTAAAGTGGACTGTCGCGCAAGATTTGCATAAACACATCCACATCGACACCTTGACGCTGGACAAAAGCCAGACTCAGAGCGAAGCTAGTTGTTAGGGAAGCTATTAGTTGATTTAATGCTAATTTGAGCGCCGCCGCAGATCCTACTGGGCCTATAAGTAAAGGTTCTGTCCCAAAATTTTGGAGTAGTTTCAAGTGGCGTTCATATTGTTCTGGCTCTGCCCCTACCATAACATTCAACTTGCCAGCTTTTGCTTCTGGGATACTTCCTAACACAGGTGCTTCTAAATACTCACCACCACCACCAACAACTGCGTCTCTAATTTCCTGGCTTTCTGTGGGAGTAATTGTTCCCATTTGGATGATAGTGCGTCCTTCAAGAGTTTGCCAAGCAGTATCTGAAAGCAAGACATTATAAATAGCCGGGGCATTAGTAAGCATGAGGATTACGCACTCAGCAGCACGAATGGCGTGGCGGGGATGTGTAACAATTTCAGCCCCAGCTGCTTGTAGTGGTGCTAATTTTTCTGGGGTACGATTGTAGGCAACTAGCTGTATATCTGCGGCTAATAACCTTTGAGCCATTGGTAGTCCCATCAGTCCAGTTCCCAGAAATGCCACCTTCATTTTTCACGTTCCTTTGGTACAGCGTAGGCGTAGCCTGTTGTAGACATCGCGTTTCCATTGTTTGATTTCAATATTAGTTATCAGTGAACAATTATTTCTCAACACTGATAACCCCATATTTGCTAATTACCCACCAGCCGCAAAAGTCACCATAATTATCACTGACAGTAAAATACCAGGGGTAAGTAGTGTTACTAGCATCAACAGGTCATGAGTGGACATAATTCTTGCTTTGGTAGTGTGTTTAACTTTACAGTAATCACTGTTATGCTAGTCTAAATAAGACTGATACTGCATTCTTAAATAGAGTTTTAACTTTTCAAATATACCTTTACTCCGGCAGAGTCAATCCTTTTAGGGATTGAGAAGTTTCTCTATCGTTCAGACCTTTGCTCTGAACTAGAACTCCAAAGCCGCCTAGTCCTGTAGGATCTATGAGTTGTTGTAATGCGTCGCGGCGCTGTAGTAACTCCGAAAGGGGTTGCTTTTGATAAGAAAGGGCTGCAATCCGTTCGCCTAACCCCAACGCCATCAAAAATAATCCCTGCTGGATAAAACCAATATTCTTTAAATTGCACCGTTCGCCCCAGCGTTCCAAAGCCGTAAAGTCAACATGGGCAGTGATATCTTGTCGCCCAATATTAATATAAGGGTTGTCATGGTAACGATGATGATAATAACACTGTAGAGTTCCTTGCGATCGCCTGGGATTATAGTAACGGCTGGCTGGGTAGCCATAATCAATTGTTAACACATAGCCACGCTGCAAGCGGTCTGCTACTATACTCAACCAGTCACCAGCCGCTAAATTAATTTCACTACGGTAGCCATCTGGATATGCACTTTGGGTAAAGTCCATTTCCACTAAGTCTAAATATTCAGCTAGTTGGGGGGTTGAAGGTTCTCCTGTGACTTCTACAAATGCAAAATTTGACCTCTCCCCCAACTCCTCCGCTATGGGGGGAGGGGAGAAGGACTCACTTGAAGGGGGTTGGAAGGTTAGGTTTGAGGTTGTCACATAAATTTCTCGGAGTTCGCCCGTTTCTAGAATGAATTGATGGACGGGAAACGCATCTACTAACTCGTTAGAAAAAAAGCAACCTGCGATCGCATTTGATGGTATATCCTCTAAATTGCACCAACGCACGGGAAACTCGTGTAAGCGTTCCTGCTGTTCTTGTCTTAAAGTTGGAGACTTTTCAACAATGATGTACTCTAGGGCGGTAAAGAAATCTGGATAGTGCTGTTGATGATATTTGAGGATATGTAATGCTAGCAGTCCTTGACCTGCTCCCATTTCTACCAGAGAAAATGGTATAGGTTTTCCTAAAATTTCCCACATTTGGAAAAATTGTTCTGCTAATAACTCACCGAAGTCTGTACAGAGGTTGGGAGAGGTGAAAAAATCACCGCCTTTAAAGCCAATTTTGAGTGCATCGCTGGAATAGTAACCATATTCAGGGTGATATAATGCCAGATCCATGAATTGGGCGAAAGTAATTCGCTGCTGAGGGCTGGTGGTAATGTGATTTGCGATCGCTGCACACAATGTTGGATTTGAATCCATAAAATTTGAGATTGGGGAGAAAAGAAAATAATTGAATCATGAATGATGCAAAACAAAATTCATAGTTTTCCTGTTCAACATCTATGTTCGTTAACCCGGAAGGGAAGGATCAACTTTATTTAGAACAATTTTCACAGCATCTATGATCACATCAGGTTGGTCTACCCAGATAAAATGACCGCTATTACTTGCTTGAAGTTGAGTACAGTTTGTTGATAAAAAGTCTGATTAAAATCAACACCTTGTTTTTTCCTTGCTTTCTTTCCCTGCAATTTCGACTTCAATAGGTCTTTACAATTTTGAACTGTTTTGAAATATCATTTGTGTTGCAAATACAATGCCTACTATCAGTAAGCATTGTAAGCCTATCAGATGTGCCCCTGGCTTGACCGCGCACAGTTGGTCAATGATATCGTTAATTAGGAAAAATTTATACTTAATTAACGATATCATTTATTACCGAGTTTCAGCCTGAGTTGATACTGTTAATACTTGCGGTGGTGTAGCATCCGGTGGATAGAGAAAGTCAACTTCTACTAAGGAGCGATCGCCAGCTTTCATATTTAATGAAACTAATGGTTCTCCTGGTTGACCTCTCTTTTGCACTAGATGTACAAACTGAGTTTGTGGCTGACCTTTTTCATCTTTGTATCGTACCCGAACTGTCCCTCGGAAAAATACTTGACGGGGCGGTGTAGCAAAAAAACGTAATCCTGGTTTGACTAACTGATCCTCCTTAAGCGGAGTTTGTATGGCTAGACTTACAGTTTGAGGTCTTTGAGTATTGTTATATAGCGGCAACTTGAGATTATATTGAATTCCATAGTTGCCATGAGCGCGATATGCGGTGTCGGGATAGCGCACTAGCATACTAGCACTTTGAATTTGACCAGTTCCTAATGTCCCGCCATCCAGGGTACTCAGAGCGTAGGAAAAAACTTGACCAGGCTGAGGAATAGTTAGATGCCTCGTTTTAGGATTATCTACTAATAAGGCTCTCCACCGTGAACCACTAGCGACTCCAGCAACCCGCCCATAAATTCTTGGCTTGCCAGTTTCTTCTAGGGGAGTGGGGATTTTATCGCGTGGCCCAGCCACATCACTATTATTGAGTAAATTCTGCCATTCTTCTAAATTAGGCGATCGCTCACTACCATCAGGATTCACCCGTGCAAACATGGCTAGGCTAGCTGCATAGACAGTGCCATTACTTTGCAATCGCATCAATGTAGACCGACCATTCAGAGGCGGTGTCAATCCTTGAACAGGGATTGGTAAATTAAGTAACATCCGACTTTGCTTTGCTGGAATCTCAATTTGGGCAGGGAAAATCTCTTGTCGTCGTCCCCTCAACACATCAGACATGGCGCGATCTCCTGGGCCAGCAAAAATTTTCCCTAAAGGATTTTGGCTAAAGGATGGTAGCTGAATAAATGGTGCATCCGGTTGACTCAAATAACTCGCTGCTTGCCAAATATTCACTTTCACTGCTTTCGAACCAGGGTTGTGCAAAATTATCCCCAAATAGAGCGATGTCTCCGACGGGCTACGCCTACGCAAATTTTCTGGAGGTTCAGCCCTGGCAACATGATGAGCAAAAACATCAAATCGTCCTCGAAAGGGAAAATTCAGATGCGCTGTCGGAACTTTTTTGCCATCTGGTGGAAAAGTGGAGAGTAAAATTCCTTCTTTCAAAACCAATTCTGGACTATTGCTGTTAAAGGTTGGTACTGTATCCAATTTACCTGGTAAAGGACGTACTTCTTGTGGTTGTACAACTTCTTCAGTTGGTGTCGCAGGAGTTAATTGAGCAATTGGGAAAATTAGTAACAATGGCAACATATACTTAGATGTTTCTTTCACCATACAGACATTAACAAGTTGATGAAAGTGCCAGTTTGTTAATAATTAATACGAAATCTCCAACAATTCCCATTAAATTTGCTTGGTTTAGAACCGGAATGCAGATAAAAAGACAACAAATCGTGAGTTGATTTGGTCTAAGTAGTCCAAGACTGAATAGTAAAAACAAATTGACCGCAGTCGTGGCTAATCTGAATTGATGCTTCTCCCGTCACTAATTTTTCTACAGCTAGCAAATGCTTCCATCCTTAATTGTGTAAGGATTGTAGCCTACCCACAACAGATGATGTATTCAGGTTGAATTGCATTGATTTTTTCCATTACCTGAGTCCTGACAATTTGCACATCTACGGGTAACTGGCGTAAAAAACTCAAGTTATCTGGTATCAGATCGAGTTTGGTAACTTCAAGTAATAAATCATCAGAAGAATTTCGACTGTTGAAATTTTAGGCAAATGTCAAAAGAAGTTAATAGAATTCTTTTCTTCATATCAAATATTATTTAGAATAGAAAAACCCTCCATTAATAAATTTGCAAGGAGCAGGTGAATGCCAGTAATTGCGGTCGTAGATTATGAGATGGGAAATTTGCACTCAGTCTGCAAAGGCTTAGAAAAAGCTGGGGCAACTCCTAATGTTACTTATTCTCCGAAGGAATTAGAGCAGGCAGATGCAATAGTTCTGCCGGGAGTGGGAGCATTTGATCCAGCAGTGCAACACCTGCGAGCGCGTGGTTTGGAGCAACCTATTAAAGAAGCGATCGCATCTGGTAAACCTTTTTTGGGAATTTGTTTAGGATTGCAAATTCTCTTTGAATCAAGTGCAGAAGGTAGCCAACCAGGACTAGGAATTATCAAAGGAAAAGTGCGGCGCTTTCGTCCAGAACCTGACATCACGATTCCTCACATGGGTTGGAATCAACTGGAAATGACTCAGGCAAAAAGCATTTTGTGGGAGCATTTACCGTCCGATCCTTGGGTATATTTTGTCCATTCTTACTATGTTGACCCAATAGACCCGCTAATCCGTGCAGCAACCATCACCCACGGTACTCAAACCATCACAGCTGCGATCGCTCAGGAAAATCTTATGGCAGTTCAATTTCACCCCGAAAAATCCTCTAATATTGGATTGCAAATCCTATCTAATTTTGTTGCTCAAGTCCGTGAAAAAATTCCTGCCTAATCCTCTTTTTGTCATTTGTTCTTTGTCCTTTGTCTAAAACTAATGACCAACGACTAATAACTAATGACCAATGACTAATAACCAATGAGCCTGAGAATTTACGGTAATCGCCAGCTAAGAACTTTACCAGGGAAAGAAACTAGACCTACCAGTGCGCGGGTAAGGGAGGCAGTCTTTAATATTTGGCAGGGAGAAATTGCAGGTTGTCGCTGGCTAGATTTGTGCGCCGGTACTGGTTCAATGGGCGCAGAGGCTTTGTGTAGAGGAGCTAGCCTAGCAGTAGGGATTGAACAATCCAGCCGAGCTTGTGCCACTATCCAACAAAATTGGCAGCAGGTAGCTAATACCGAGCAAGAATTTCGGGTATTGCGGGGAG
This sequence comes from Nostoc sp. UHCC 0252, assembly GCF_034931145.1. Lineage (NCBI taxonomy): Bacteria > Bacillati > Cyanobacteriota > Cyanophyceae > Nostocales > Nostocaceae > Nostoc > Nostoc sp. UHCC 0252. Next base: position 74,375 of record NZ_JAYGHE010000033.1, read on the forward strand.
ATATTACGCAGCAGTTAAAGAATTTATCAGGCAAGCAATTTGATAGAATTTACTTCGATCCACCTTATGCCAGTGGACTGTACCAACTAGTATTAGAAGCGATCGCTCACTATCAACTTTTAGATCCTAGTGGTGAGATCGCAGTTGAACACGCCTCACAAGGTTGGACACCGCCAGAGATTCCCTCTTGGGAAATTTGCCGTGAGAAAGTTTATGGCAACACATCACTTACTTTCTACAGAATTGTGCAATGACAAGAGTGGGAGGGGGAGAAAAATTGCTTATTTGCCCTCCTCGTCTCCCCTACTCAGCACTCACTTATTTCCTCAACCGCCCAACTGATTGGGGCGCTTGTATTGCTTATAGGCAGCGTAAAACAGTCCGGCGAGGGTGACGAAAACTAGACCAAGGACAATACCTGATAGCAGGGGTTCAACCACTGGAAATCTCCTCTTTGTAATTATTAAATATTCGTTGCCTGTTTTTGATTTTACCAAATTTGGTATGAATCCTGCGCCTTACAGACTTTTTGACAGGCCGCTGCTCAAAAGAAAATAGTCTTCTGTGCTTGCAGACACAATCAAGAACTTTTAAGCTATGTGTAGGAAAAGAAAACTTTTTAGCACACCTAGACTTTCACCGCAAACCTTTTGGATAACCAGATTACCAAACCTGAAATTTTGATTCAGCGCATCGTTTTATTGACGCTGGCCATACTGCTATCAGTCCCTTTGGGCTTTTTTGGTGTTCAGTTGGTTCAAGCCTCCGATCCTTATGTTAAGAGTGTTTTATCCCTAACAGGAAACCCAGTTCAAGGACACGCGATCTTTCAAATTAACTGTGCTGGTTGTCATGGTTTGGAAGCAGACGGGCGAGTAGGGCCAAGTTTGCAAGCTGTTTCCAAGCATAAGTCTCAATATGGATTGATTCATCAGGTGATCAGTGGCGAAACGCCGCCAATGCCAAAATTTCAGCCTAGCACCCAAGAAATGGCGGATCTTTTGAGCTATTTAGAGTCGTTGTAGATGTTAAATTTTTGGGCACTGGATACATACAGCAGATTTCAATTTGGATATTTTACCCAAGCTAAGTTTAAAGCTAGGAATAAAGCGTGTTTACTTCTGTTAGCTGGCCATAGCTCATTCTGATACCATTTCACGAAAATCCTGATACATATAGATTTATCGTAAGGGCATGGCAATGCCATGCCCCTACCAATGTATTTGTATCTTCATTAAAGTGAAATGGTATGACTCCCGGATTCTGCTATAAATTCCTGATGAAAAAGGCAACACGTCAAAATGTTGCCTTTTTAATTTTTGATAATTTGTAATAAATCTTAATAAAGTATAAAAGAGAATTATTTCAATACTAAATACAAACAATCGACAGCCAAACTCTAACCCGTTTACTTAAATTAAAGGTTGATCGATCGCCCTTTCTTTATCCTTGTGTCCCTTCCTCGCGTTGTGGTGCAGGGATGATTTGCTTTTGCTGTTCTTGTAGCCAGTTTTCAAAGAGTTCATTCAGGAGGCGCACTTTCATAAATTCATCGAGTTGCGCGGGGATAAATTTTTCTAGCCGCAAAATCACGAACCAGTCAGCGATGCGGGTAGGGGGCAATATCTGACCTGGTTGGCTGGTTGAGAGCATTTGCACCATTACTGGATGTAGTGCATTCAGTTCAATTGGGCCTACTAAACCACCAGTTTGAGCTTCTGGGCCAAGTGAGTATTCCCGCGCCAAGTCAGCAAAAGAGTTTTCTTTTGCTTGAATCCGAAAGTAAAGTTCTTGGGCTATTCCCACATCCTGGGTTCGCAGTAGAGAATAAATTACTTTGTCTAGTTTTGCTTTGGACTGAAAGAAGTAGGATTCTAGTTTATTACCCCAAGTAGCTTGCTTGAATTTTTCAATTTTCAGCTTACGAGTGGAAATAACTTCTAGTTGTTCAGGAGTCAGCCCTTGACGTGCAATCCAAGCCTGGATGTCTTCTTCGTTTTTGAACTGTTTTTCAGCGTAAAACTGCTGTTTGGCTTGGGCCACTTCTTCAGGGGTACACTCTATTACTAACTTCTCAGAGCGTGAGTTTTGCTCTATTGCTTCATCGATGATCAATTCTCGCTGCAACTGTGGCAGCATTTGGTAACATGCCAGCAAGGAAATCAGTTCACTCGCTGTGATTGTACGATTACCGATTTGGATCGCTTCAGTCATTAGCTTTGGGGCATCTCAAGAATATCTAGTTGTTAAAGAAGCTAAACTTTAGCCCATTCACTGGGAGCTTTTGCCTTAATTTTACTGAGATAAATATAGTAACCTGACTATTTCAATAATTACACACCTTAAAATATACAGTTTATATATGTTTTTATAAAAGATTTTACGTAAAAACATTCTATGTTCAATGACTGTAGCTGTACTTTGCGCGATCGCTTCAACAAGCTCTGTATCGTAATTAGTACCGATGCCAAGTCTGTAAAGCTTATAGCCGAAAGCGAGGGAGGCTTAGATTTAATTTGACAACATCAGTATTTGTACTTATTGTGAAGATACCAACTTTTTGAAGTTCTATGAGCAAAGTTTATTTGATAACTGGAACGTCAACCGGATTCGGTCGCTCCCTAGCGTCAGAAGTTTTAGAGCGGGGCGACAAAGTTGTGCTGACAGCACGAAAACCCGAACAAGTAGCAGAATTGGTGCAAGCAAATCAGGAAAATGCAATTGCTGTTCGGCTGGACGTAACAAATGCCGAAGAACGAGATGCCGTCCAACTGTGAATTCTTTTGCTTGAGGCCGCTATTTCAAGAAAGTACAATAACATGCCCTCATCTGATGAATTTGTGTGCCATCAGAGCGTGTACCCTCTCGACATGCTCCTTTAAAATTATGTTGTGAAGCATGGTGAATCATTTATTAGGACTTACGCATAGGTAACAAAAATCGTAGACATAAACTGGCTTGCCACAGGCTACCAAAAAACTACAGAAAACACAGAGTCATAAGAATTTAAGAGGTATTTTGCGTAAGTCTTGGCTTAAAAGTGATTCGTGCAATGCGGGCATTGAACGTTCTTTTATGGTCAAATAAAGTGTAGGGATGATTAAAAAGCATGACTGAACACCCATTTCATGACCAACTGAGTTTAGAGGAACAAGTTGAAAAACTTGGGAAGCGAGCAGTAAGTTTGGGTTTGATTCCGAGCTTTGTGGTGCATTTCTTTCCTGATACCTGGGTATTTTATATACCTAATGAAAGCCAATCAGAAGCACTGACACCAGAAGAGGCATACTTTCGTTTAAACCAATTAGTTAAACAGTAAATATTTTAAAGACAGATTTCTGAAGATAACGACTATAGGATGCGTATTTGATTTTTGAAAAAACTCCGTACATCTCGAAAAGGTTAATTCACTACTCCCTACTACGCAAATAATTTCATTTATCAAGTCCGATTCCTATAGGCACTGCAATTGTTAACTAACAGTAGCTATGGCAAAACCTGCAATTTTAACTGTCGATGATGATCCAGAAGTGTTGCAAGCAGTGTCACGAGACTTGCGGCATCAGTATGGCGATCGCTTCCGCATTGTCCGGGCAGATTCCGGTATTACTGCTCTGGACGCGGTGCAGCAACTCAAATTACGGAATGAAGCAGTTGCTCTATTCTTGGTGGATCAAAGAATGCCTCAAATGGGAGGTGTGGAGTTTCTTGAACAAGCAAAAGTCATCTTTCCTGATGCAAAACGTGCTTTACTGACGGCGTATGCAGATACGGATGCTGCGATTAAGTCAATTAATAGTGCCAGACTTGATTACTACTTGCTCAAGCCCTGGAATCCACCAGAAGAAAGATTATATCCGATTTTAGATGATTTGCTAGATGACTGGCTAGCTGGATTCCGCCCACCCTTTGAAGGGATTCGAGTTATTGGTAATCGCTGGTCGCCTTTTTCCCATCAGGTAAAAGACTTTCTAGCGCGTAACCAGATTCCCTATAGGTGGTTGGATATTGAACTGGAGCCGGATGCAGCAAAATTAGTGGAATATGCAGAAGCTGATGGCAGACAGCAATTGCCCTTGGTGCTGTTTCCCGATGGTTCCCGATTAATCCAACCATCGAATTTAGAGATTGCCGCTAAAATTGGACTGCAAACCCACGCAGAACGCCCATTTTATGACTTAGCGATCGTGGGTGGTGGCCCTGCTGGGCTAGCAGCCGCCGTTTATGGCGCTTCTGAAGGATTGAGTACTGTCTTAATTGAGCGTGAAGCACCAGGTGGACAAGCAGGTACGAGTTCACGTATTGAAAACTATCTGGGGTTTCCTGTTGGCTTAAGCGGCAGCGATTTGGCTAGGCGAGGAGTCACTCAGGCGCGGCGATTTGGGGTAGAAATTCTCACTCCTCAAGTAGTAACTGGAGTCAAGCTACAAGATCCTTATCGGGTTCTACAATTGGCGGATGGCAGCGAGATTAGTTGCCATGCACTTTTAGTTGCAACTGGCGTTTCCTACCGTTGGCTAGATGTCCCAGGAGCCGAGAAACTAACGGGGGCGGGAGTTTATTACGGTGCTGCTATGACTGAAGCGATCGCCTGTACCAATGAAGAAGTTTACTTAATAGGTGGGGCCAATTCTGCTGGACAGGCAGCAATGCACTTTTCTAAGTATGCCAGCAAAGTGATCATGTTGGTACGGGGAGAATCGCTTTCATTGAGTATGTCCCAATACTTGATTGACCAGATTGCGGCTACTGAGAATATCCAAGTTCGTACAAGTTGCAGCGTCGTGGAAGTCAAGGGAGATGATTCTTTAGAAGAAATTGTGATTAAATACGCCAAGACTGGACAAACTGAAACCGTACCAGCGCGATCGCTTTTTATCTTTATCGGTGCTAGCCCTAAAACTGATTGGCTCGATGGTGTTGTTCGACGCGATGCTCAGGGATTCATAATCACAGGCCCCGACTTGATGCACAATGGCAAACCTCATCCAGGTTGGGGTTTGGAACGCTCACCTTTCTTACTAGAAGCCAGCGTTCCTGGCATATTTGCAGCCGGAGATGTCCGTTCCGGGTCAATTAAGCGGGTGGCATCCGGTGTGGGTGAAGGTTCGATCGCCATTCAATTTGTTCACCGCTATCTAAGCAATGTTTAGCTAGATCGGGAAAAACTAAGGAGATTGATTAATGTTGTGTATTGAAGACTTGATCAACTTAGACCCGTTTCAACGGCTTCCCAAAGAGCGATTGGAGTGGGTGTGCGATCGCGCTGGTACAGTTGAACTCCTTGCCGGAGAAGTGTTGGTGCATGAGGGAGACTCTGGACGCGGCTTATTTATCCTAGTCAAAGGAAAAATGAATATTACCCGCCGCACTGAAGGAGTTGAAATTCCCATTGGGCAACACGAAGCCCCATCCTTTTTTGGTGAAATTCCAGTCCTCACAGATGAACCTGCACCTGTGACAATGCGGGCATTCAAAGATTGCTACCTCTATGAAGTTAAGCCAGACGACTTCCGTAAGCTGCTGCATGAATGTCGTGATTTTGAGCGGATGGTCTTCCGCATTATGGAACGCCGTCTGCGGGGATTAGAGTCTTTCATTCGTGGGCGAGAAAAAATGGCAGCTTTAGGGACACTTGCCGCCGGTCTAGCTCATGAACTTAATAACCCAGCCTCAGCCCTGGTTCGGACTTTAGGAGAAATGCCAGCCGCGATCTTAGAGCTACAACGAATGAACTTAGTTTATGGGCAACGCAACGTTGAGGAAGCGCATACTCAAGACTGGCTGAGATTGCGCGATCAAGGCTATGATGCGATTTTAAATAATCGTCTAGATCCAGTGACACTAAGCGATCGCGAAACCGTGTTGCTGGATTGGTTAGAAGATTATGGTGTGAAGCAGGCATGGAAATTAGCAGAGCCTTTAGCCGAAGGCGGTGTTGAGGTCGAAACCTTAGATCAGATGATGGAACGTTGGCGCAATGACGGCACTGAATTGCGTGAAATGGGATTGCACTGGCTATCGCTCTCCTTTGAAGTCATGTCAATGATTAAACATGGTTTGCGAGGAGCCGAGAGGATTTCCGAACTTGTGCAAGCGATGAAGTCTTATTCTTACCTCGATCAAGGCGTTCAGCAAGAAGTAAATGTGCATCAAGCTTTAGAAGATACCCTGCGATTGTTTGCTCATAAGCTCAAGTGCGGCATCCAAGTACAACGCAATTACGATCAACATATTCCTAAAATCCTGGCTTATGGCAGCGAACTGAATCAGGTGTGGACAAATTTAATTGACAACGCCATTGATGCAATGGAGGGTAAAGGAGTGCTGGAAATTACAACACACCATTGCGATCGCTTTGCCCATATTGACATCATCGATTCTGGTAATGGAATTCCACCTGAAATTAAAACCCGCATTTTTGAACCTTTCTTCACCACCAAATCAGTAGGGCGTGGTTCAGGACTTGGTTTGGAAACCGTTCGCCGGATTGTAGAAAATCGCCATCATGGCACGCTCTCATTTGAGTCGCAGCCAGGTAGAACTTGTTTCACCATCTGCTTGCCTTTGTCAAATCAATAAATCATTTATCTTGACGGTGCTTTTATTAATCAGTGAAAGCAGGAAACAGGAAGCAGGAAGCAGGAGAAAACTGGCCGATGTTCGCAGACTCGCTACCGCTACTCTATCTGCCCTCCTGTCTTCTGCCTGCTCATTCGAGCTTTGATTATCATTATCTTTAAAGTTTTTGAGAAATAAATGTGCAGTCGCTCTAACCTCTCATATCATGTCCGGTTAAATAATTGTCATTGCGTACCGCCCTTGGCGTTCCCGCAGGGTACGGAGAGAAGCAATCCCAAAAGCCATAAACTTTAACCCGAACTCAGGTTAAATAATTAAAATTATATTAAAAAGCAAAAAACCCTAAGCTCAGATCATG